>NZ_JNLQ01000002.1:302569-605138 GCF_000703165.1 Butyrivibrio sp. AE3004 | reverse complement strand
GTGATGACGGACTCACCAAATACATTATCGACCTGTATAAAGATGACATAGCCAAATATTTTCCCGGAATATCGATGGATTTTAGTACTTCCAATTCAGCTTTTGTCGTTTGCCACAGTGGCAAGCCTGTCGGTATCATGCTTGGAAATCTCAAAGATCACGTTCTTGATATCAAGCTGGACTACTCCATCCCCGAATATCGTGACTTCTCAATCGGAGAATTCCTCATGGGCAACCTTATCCATGAAGACATAGATAAGCTGGTCTACAGAGGAACAGATGAAAACCATAAAGCTTATCTTAAGAAAACAGGATTCGTCAACAAGGGTGATCGCTACGAGAGAACCCTGTGATTATCTCCTTTCTATTGCTGCAAAAGGCTCTCTTATGAGAGCCTTTTGTACGTCATGAAAACAGCATAAATACTGCTTAATACGCTTCCTATAAGTTTTTCTTATGCGAAAAACCGTTGTTTTTATTTGCCTAAAAAAGAAAAGTGGTATATCATACTCACATAAAGAAGCCGAACGAAAAAGGCTATCTTGGAGGAGGAAATAATTATGAGAAGAAAGTTATTAACAAGTATTGTATTATCAACTGCATTGACATTTAGTGCACTTACAGGCTGCGGTTCAACAGGAACAGAAACAGCTACCGAAGCTTCATCAGAAACAGCTGAGACTAGTGAAGAAGCAACTGACAGTGCTGAAACAGCAGAAAGCACTGAAGAGGCTACCGAAGCTGAAAGCACTGAAGAAGCTACAGATGCAGTTACTGCTCCCGCTGACGGAGACAACAAAATTACAGTAGGTGCAACACCCGTACCTCACGCAGAAATTCTTGATAACATCGTTAAGGAAGTTCTTGCAAAAGACGGTTGGGAACTTGAGACCGTTGTTTTCAACGATTACGTTCTTCCCAATACTTCACTTGAAGAGGGCGAGCTTGACGCTAATTACTTCCAGACACTTGGTTACATGAACCAGCAGAACTCTGATGCAGGTCTTCATCTCACAGCCGTAGCAGGTGTTCACATTGAGCCCATGGGCATCTACTCTGAGAAGTATACATCACTTGATGAAATTCCGGACGGTGCTTCAATCGGTATCCCGAACGATCCCGACAACGCTGAGCGTGGAATTGACCTTCTTGTTCAGAAGGGACTTCTCACATCAAAGGGTGACTATGGCACAGACGCTAACTACACAGAGGATTCTCTTTCAAAGGATACAGAAGCTAACCCTCACGGTTATGTGATCACACCTCTTGAGGCTGCTTCACTTCCTCTTTCACTCCCTGATCTTGATGCAGCAACAATCAATGGTAACTATGCTCTTGAAGCAGATCTTCCTAATACACATCCTGCACTTGATATCGAGGAGTTCGATGATGAGACAACTCTTAAGAGAACAAACTTCCTTGTAGTAAAGGAAGGCTCAGAGTCTTCTGACAAGATCAAGGCTCTCGTAAATGCTCTCCAGTCTGACGAAGTTAAGGCTTACATCGAAGACACCTACAAAGGTGCTGTTATCCCTTCTTTCACAGACGCACAGTAATTACTAAAAACGCTTGCAAAGTCCTCCGGATTTCCGGGGGACTTTTTTTATCCAAAACTCACCACTTACCTTGTCATGCTTCACATTCCCGTATGGAAACAGGCTATTTTACTGTGGATAAAAGAACGTATTTATTGTAAAATGTGTAAGTATGCTAAATACACGGTTTTCGGAATTCATGTAATAATTCTGAATCTGAATATAAAAAAATAAGGACATTTTTTCATATGATAAAAATTGATAACGTAACAAAATCCTTTAAGAATACGGATGTACTTAAAGGTGTTTCCATGGAAATCGAAAACCATGAAATTTTCGGTATAATCGGCCAGAGCGGTGCCGGAAAATCTACTCTTCTGCGCTGCATCAACGGACTTGAATCCTATGATTCGGGATATATTACAGTTGATGATCAGGAAGTCAATATTAAGGATAAGAAAGCTCTTCGTCTTATGCAGAAGAAAATGGGAATGATCTTCCAGAGCTTCAACCTTCTTGAGAGACTCGATGTATATCAGAACGTAGCGCTTCCAATGAAATTCTGGGGCATGAAAACAAACACTCCCGAAGCCAAGGAGAAAATTCTTAAACTCATAAAGCTTGTAGGCCTTGAGGAAAAAGTCCATGCAAAGCCAAGAGAACTTTCCGGCGGTCAGAAACAGCGTGTTGCCATAGCAAGAGCTCTGGTCCTAGATCCCGAAATCCTACTCTGTGACGAAGCAACAAGTGCCCTCGATCCCGAGATCACAAAAGGAATCCTTGCTCTTCTTCAGAAGATCAATAAGGAAATGGGCATAACCATAATCATCGTCACTCACCAGATGGAGGTTGTTAAGCAGATCTGCAAAAAGGTTGCTTTTTTGAGCAATGGACAGGTACTCTCCGTAGGTCAGCCCGAGAAGCTTTTCGTATGGCCTAAGGAAAAGGAAATCAGAGATTTCCTTAGAGAAGAAAGTGATAAGCTTCCCAAAACCGGCCTTAATATCAAGCTATTCTTCTACGGTGAGGGCAATCAGCGTCCCATCGTCACCATGATGTCCAGGGAACTTCAGGCGGATTTCAATATCTGCTGGGCCAAGCTTGAAGACTTCAGAGAGGATGTTTACGGCAGCCTTGTTCTTAATATAAATGAAAAAGATTTAGACAGGGTTTGCGCTTTTCTTGATAAAAAAGATGTAACATGGGAGGTTATTAAGTAATGACAGATATCATATTAAAAGCTTTTAACCAGACCCTGTATATGGTTTTCTGGTCCACAATCTTTTCTGTGGTACTTGGTTTTATCCCTGCGATAATCCTTACACTTACTGCACCTGACGGATTAAAGCCAAACAAACTTGTTTATGAGATACTTAGTTTTATAGTGAACGTATTCAGAAGCTTTCCTTTTATCATTTTGCTGGTTATCCTGATTCCGTTTACAAGAATGGTTGTCGGAAAATCAATCGGAACAACTGCTTCAATTGTTCCTCTGACCATTTCCGCAATTCCTTTCATTGCAAGAGTTTTTGAATCAGCTCTTCGTGAGACCAACCCCGGAGTAATCGAAGCCGCAAGGTCATTTGGCGCTTCCAATTTCCAGATTCTCCTCAGAGTCTATGTAAAGGAATCAATTCCGAGAATGCTAAACGGTATAGTCCTTCTTATAATCT
Organism: Butyrivibrio sp. AE3004; assembly: GCF_000703165.1. Classification (NCBI taxonomy): domain Bacteria; kingdom Bacillati; phylum Bacillota; class Clostridia; order Lachnospirales; family Lachnospiraceae; genus Butyrivibrio; species Butyrivibrio sp. AE3004. The sequence goes on along the minus strand of NZ_JNLQ01000002.1, from coordinate 601,930 downwards.
CACTTATAGGCTACTCCGCAATGGCTGGAACGGTCGGCGGCGGCGGTATCGGTGACATCGCAATACGTTACGGATATCAGCAGTACAAAACAGACTACCTCATCGTTTGCTCAATCATTCTGATTGCTTTTGTACAGCTTATCCAGATGCTGGGCAACCATTTATATAAAAAAATGTCATAAAACCACTACTTCCCGGGTATATAAGTTTAGCTTAAATCCGATTGCCAAAAGGGCATGACAGATTGAGATTAAACACATATACCCGGTTTTTTTGACTGTATATCAGGTTTACTTTACCGTTAAATTCTCATATAATTTTATTTCGAGGGGAAAAAGTTTTATAAGGGGAAAAGGGGAACTCTATAATGAAGAAAAAATTTAAATCTCGCTTTAGGCTATTATTTTGTATAATAGCTGTCTTTAGTTTGTCTTGCCTGTTTATTCCTAAAACAGCAAAAGCAGCCAATAACGAAAGAACCATCTATTGCATTGATTCAACCGAAACAAGTATCACTGTAGACTGGTCAAGTGCTGCAAATTATTTACTGCAACAGAAAAACAAGGAATGGAAAAACAGCTATTTTGAATACTTCCAGGTAAGTATCTATGATTCAGAGGATAATACATCCCATCCTGTCTCAGGTCCCGGTGGCCCACCTCAAATAAGCGGTTCAACAAGGAGGTATACATTTACGGGGCTCGATCCCGAGAAATCCTATAACGTCTATGTCGGCTACTCTATCACCTCAAGTTCATCAGGCGGATGGAGAAGCTCCAGCTATTTGACGGGAGTAAGATTTTGTCCTGCTTCAAAAACATCCACCATGCCTGTTCTTGGTGTCAGCGGAACCACAGCTACAGTGGATTACAGGAATCTCTTAAAGGAAATAAAAAATGACTATAAGGATTATTCAAGCCTGAACATATCATGTTACCTTGGCTATGCTGATGAGGCTGACGGCAAGGATGCTGCTCTGCAAAAAGCAAAGGATATGATTGGTAAAAAAGAGCTTAAGCTAAACAAATCGCAGGCCAATTACATGTTCCGAGGTCTATCTTCGGACCACTCCTACACCGCTGTAATAGGTGCCAATATACAATATCATGATGGCCAAAAAACAAAATATAAATTCAGGTACTTCATAGCAACAGGAATTAAACCTGAAGGCATTGATGACTCCGCTACCTTCCAAAAGGCTGCGCAATTTGTACCTGCCGACACATCAACAATAGACAAAACCATGCAGGGTAAATACTTTGTTAACGGGCAGTACACGAATTCTGAGCTTTATATTAAGGCTGATTCTACAACAGACTCAATAACAATAGACTGGGGAACTCAGAAAAGCACAACAAAAAAAATCACTCCTGCAAAAGATGAAAGCACTATTGAGCTTATGCTTGTTGAGAATAAGCAATATAACCCGGAATCTGACAAAAGACAATACGGGTATTCCTATAACTACGGCCCCAATCTCAGAGAGGCTGTTAAAAGGATTGACTCATCACCGATAAAAGTAAAGAGTGGTGATACAAGCTACACCTTCAATAATCTTAAAAAGGATTGCAGCTATGGTATAGTGATGAAATGCGGGTATTCGGATACCGACAAATCAAAAGATCTTGTTTATGCCTATCTCAGAGATACAAAGACCTCAGACGGAACAGAAGGCAAGAAGCAAAGCACATACTCAAAGATCACTTCAGAGCTTCAGGGTGCATACATGTTTGATATGAATGTGCTAAGAAACGGAAGCATAGCAATTCTTGACTGGAGCAGCGCTCTGGAAAACTTTTATAATCAGGATGCGTTAAAAGATTTCAATCCACAAAACGGCTATTACTCAAATGATTATGAAAATCTTTTCACAATAGGCTATGCTGAGCTTCCGGAAAGTTGCAGCCAGCCTGACCTTGTTGCAAGCTACAATAAAGCAATAAAAATGGCAGAAGGAACTTCAGGCTATGATGCTCTTTCAGTTGAAAATTCCTATCGGAATTTCAGACTGTATGGCCTTAATCCTGATAAAAAATATATTTTTATCGTTGCCTTTAATCCAATCTGCTACAACTATGGTGACTCCATAAGTCTGTCTCGCCAGACCTTCTGCTATGATGAGAGCGGAATGAATTACTATAAAGCACAAAAGACAGGTGTTTCCTATTACGGATCAGAGCCAAAACCTTCCGGAACCACAAAGGATAAACCTTCGGGATCAAGTGATACCGGTAAGACAGATCCGTCCATGAATCCCGCCCCTTCCGATAAGTCACAGGATTCTACAACTAATAAGAATAACAGCCAAGACTCATCAAATGGTTCCGGCACTTCATCAGCTTCAGGCATACCTGTAAACAGCTGGCCCGGTGACAAAGGCTCAAATGCTGAAACCGAAATTGCCGTGAACAAAAAGGTTCCCGGCAAAGCCTGGATATCTCAGGATAAGGATACAATTGCCGCCTCAACGCTTAAGAAAAAAACACAAACAGTTACACTTACCATAAATAATTCAAAGGGTAAGATTTCTGTTAAGGACATTTCCAAAAAAGGTCTTTTGAAGAATGCTACTGTAAAAATAAAGGGCCGCAAAGTAACTATCAAGTTCAAAAAAGGCAGCAAAAAAGGTACTTACAAATTCAAAGTAACTGTCGGTGCTAAAGGAAAGATCAAAAAAACAACCGAAACAGTAAAAATAAAAGTCAAATAAACAAGCAGCAAAAAGGCACATAGTCTAGGGTAATACCAAAGACTATGTGCCTTTCATTTATAAGCAATTATGATCACTTCAATAATTCCATTATTTCATCATAAGAACTATATGGAATTTTCTCTGTTTCGGTAAGATCCAGATAACCATTATCCAGGCTAACCTTATATCTGACCATATCAGGTGCATCTTGGGCAGCAGAAAGCATAATCATCTCTTCTTCAGGAAAAGCTGCCTTAAGCATCTTAAGGTATTCCTCCTCAGATACCTCTTTGTCATCAACTATGCTATGCACAACCTCATTGTCCTCTTCATCAATCATTTCAAATTGTTCGGCAGCTAAAAACTGAACCGGTTTTGAGTCTACAATTTTGTATAAAACATATCTGTCACCCATTGGTGCACCGGTCTGAACAATAACGTTTTTCTTCTCAAAATAAGAAACAGCATGTCCCTCCATTCCGGGACCGATATCACTTGCAAGAAGAATTGCGTCCTTTCCGTCCGTGGTATATAAAAATACCTGATCTTCATCCCACGAACCTTCAGAATCTACCGCTGCAAGCTCGGGAACACTATCCTCATCCACATTTATAAGTGCAAACATATCTGCCTTTTTTTCGGAAGACAATTCATCAATCAGCTTGGAATAAACTTCCTTGTAGGATGCATCATCATTCTTTTCTGAATTTTCGGTTGTTGTATTAGCTTTGCTTAATATCTTATCTTCTGATTTAGCGGCTACACTTGCAACATTAACAAAGTCATTTTCACTACTGTTTTTCTCACCGCACGCACACAAAGCCATAAGCGCTACACACGCACCGATTAAATAAACTAATCTATTTTTCATATCCTTATTCTCCTTCAAACAATTCTAATAATAAAATCATTTTATGGTAAGCTTTGAAGTCAGCTTTTTGCCCTTTGTTTTTACGATAAAAACATAGCACAGGTATAATGTCTGTCCTTCCGTAAGAGTAATTTTCCCTGTTCTTTTTGGTATAAGATTGGAACCTTGCTTCTTATGAGCAAGCTGAAGTACTGTATTTGTGCCACCTTTTGTCTGAATTTCAACATGCTTAATACTATCTGTACCATCACCTACTTCCATCTCTGTCTGAACACCTCCATATACCTGCTCATTGCCTTTGCATTTAAGATCGCTTAGCGTAATGGTGTAGGTTTTTGTTTTAGGCGCAACAAACTTAAGATAGCCATAATATACACCACCATTTTTTTTCAAGGAAACCTTATATGTTCCGGTTTTCGGAATTGTTGTAGCTACTGTGTTGATATAGGATACATACGGGTCTGATATATCTGCGTGCTTTAAATTTAGTGTTTTGATCTTGGCTGAAACACATACAGGATCAGCCAAAAGAATTACCATTGCTAAAGCAAGCATCATTGACAACAGTTTACGTGTAATCTGCACTACTCTCCTATTCATCTTTTTCCCTCCATAAGAATATAAAAACCAAAACGCTACTCACTGTTAACTTAACATATCTTTTAAAATAAAAATATGCAAAACAGCCTATTTTGTGAAACTAAAATTCACAAAAATAGGCTGTTTATTATGTGCATTTTTATAGGGAGATCATTATTGATTATCCCGATTATTTATTTAAACGTAGCATAAGTACAGAGCATGCAGGAATCTTTACTGTTATACCACTTTCAGTCTTACTGTAGTCCTTGAATGATTCCTCTTTCACCACATCACCGTTCTCAAAGGTATTGTGATCCGCCATCTTACCTGTTACCACAGCTGCCTCTGATACAGTATAGGAAGGTCCATCCTTTGTGAAGGCAATCTCAACATCCTCTGCTGCCTCAAGTGAGTTGTTTGTAAGAGTTATTGTCACATTACCATTTTCATCCTCAGATACAGATTCGAAAATCTTAGGAAGCTCATTCTTATCCTGACCTACTGTACTGTTGTTAACAAGAACACTGTCAAGGAGAGTTGCATTCTGATGATATCTGAACATCTTGAATACATAGTAGGTAGGTGTCTTTATCATCTTCTCACCCTCAGTAAGGATTACGGACTGAAGTACGTTAACCATCTGAGCGATACATGCCATCTTCACACGGTCTGAATGCTTATTGAAAATATTAAGGTTCATACCGGCAACAAGAGCATCACGCATAGTATTCTGCTGATACAGGAAACCGGGATTTGTTCCGGGCTCAACATCAGTCCAAATACCCCATTCATCAACCATAAGGCCAATGCTCTTAGCAGGATCATACTGATCCATTATTGCTCCATGCTTGTTTATAAGCTCTTCCATAAATGCACTTCTCTTAAGTGTCTGATAGAATACTTCCTCAGTAAAATCTGTTGCAGAGCCCTTGAAGTTCCAATCATTCTCTGTCTCGGGAAGTGTATAGTAATGGAGTGAAAGCCCGTCCATAAAGCCATGGAACTGTGAAGGTGTATGGTCAAAACAGGTCTCAAGCACTTTTTGTGTCCAGTTGTAATCATCAACATTTGGTCCACAGCAAATCTTCTTAATAGGCTTAGAACCATCATAATTTCTTACATAAGTCTGATATCTTCTGTACTCGTCGGCATAGTGGGTGGGTCTCATATTTCCGCCGCAGCCCCAGTTTTCATTGCCAACACCAAGATAATCTACTGTCCAGGGCTCCTCATGTCCGTTCTCTTTTCTAAGATCAGCCATAGGTGAAACACCGTTGAAGGTCATATATTCAACCCATTCGCTCATCTCTCTTACTGTGCCTGAGCCGAGGTTAGCATTTACATAAGTCTTACATCCAAGCTGCTTTGTAAGTTCAAAAAATTCGTGTGTACCAAAGCTGTTGTCCTCGATTACTCCGCCCCAGTGGGTGTTGATCATCTTCTTTCTCTTCTCCTTTGGACCAATACCATCCATCCAATGATATTCATCCGCAAAGCATCCGCCGGGCCAGCGAAGGACCGGAATCTTCATTTCCTTAAGTGCCTCCACAACGTCGCTTCTCATACCGTTAACATTGGGAATATCAGAGTTCTCGCCTACATAAAGTCCCTCGTAAATACATCTTCCGAGATGCTCTGAAAAATGTCCGTAAATTTCCGGTGCTATTTTGGATTTCTTGTTTTCATTGTTGATAATAAGCTTTGCCAATGTGTACTCCTCCTCTGTTATTATTAAAAGTTTTTCTTACCACTTCTTTTTGGGACAATGAGCGTTTATACCAAGTGCCCTGAGCTCTACGTAACACCCGCACGCCCCGCAGGTTCCGCTGCTAAGCTTGTCACATTTTGTGCAGACAGACAGCCTGTCCTCGTAGACAGCATCAGATACCCTGTCCTCAGGTTCAATGGCATCTTTGTACTTTTGAATCATTTTCTTCTCTTCGCCTTCAATATCCCTCAGAAGACAATGTCTGCAAACTCTGGTATCCATTATCCGAATCTCTCAATGTGTATTTTAGATATTTCTAAACTATTTTATGATATTATCACATCAAAATCATTTCATCAACCCTTAAATATTACATAAACATATATATCATATTTTTGTGTTGATGGAATATTTTCGATAACACCCTCATCCGTCAGCTAAAGCTGACACCTTCCCCCTTGAAGGGGGGAAGGCTTTAGTATAGGGTTTACCCAGCATTAGTATAGGGGGGGTATCCAGAGGGGAGGGAAGGCTCTAGTATACAATTGAAAAATAGGACAATAAAACACTGCCCCCTGTGTCAAAATGACACAGGGGGCAGCCCCAAGAATAATTATACCAATGTCCACTTAACGCCTTCGCGTGTATCCTTTATCTCCACTCCCTTTGCAAGAAGTTCATCTCTGATCGCATCTGCTGTAGCAAAATCCTTTGCCTTCTTTGCAGCAGCCCTGCGCTCAATAGCATCCTTAATATATGCCTCAAGCTCGGGATCTACATCAGCAGAATCATCTGCCAGCGCATGCCCTATTAAATCAAGTGACAGCACCTTATCAAAGCTGTCCACAACAGCAAGCTTTGTAGCTGCGTTCGTATCTGCCTTAAGTATATCGTAAAGAAGAGTCACTGCCATTGAAGTATTGAGGTCGTTTGAAATAGCATCTGCAAATTTCTCCTCAAATTCCTTTTTAACATTCTCATCGATATCAGCACTACTGTTAACTGCCTCAAGGAACCTTGCAAAGCTCTCTGCATTTCTGTCAGTAATACCTGCACCAGCATTCTCGCTCTTATACTTCTCAGCTGCTGCCTTAATAGCCTCATCTGAGCCGATAAGTGCTTCAACCTTCTTAACCAGGTTATTGTAAGCAGTCACTGTGTTATCAAGTACTTCAAATGAAAATTCAAGCGGCTTTCTGTAATGTGACTGCAGGCAGAAGAATCTGTAAACAAGCGGATCATAGCCCTTCTCCTGAAGCACGGATACTGTGAGAACAGCACCCTTGGATTTGGACATTTTACCGGCTCTGTCATTTAAGTGATTTGAATGGAACCAGTATTTGCACCATCTGTGACCCAGATAACTCTCAGACTGTGCGATCTCGTTTGTGTGGTGCGGGAAAATATTATCAACACCGCCGCAGTGGATGTCTATATATTCCCCAAGATGCTTCATGGAAATGCATGAGCACTCAATGTGCCAGCCGGGATATCCGACTCCCCATGGGCTGTCCCACTTAAGCGCCTGATCTTCAAATTTTGACTTCGTAAACCAGAGAACAAAATCCGTCTTGTTTTTCTTGGCTGTATCCTCTTCCACATCATCACGAACACCAACTGCGAGCTGCTCTTTTTCTATAGCGGATGAAAAAACATAGTAGTCATCAAGCTTGCTGGTATCGAAATACACGTTACCTCCTGCAACATATGCAAAGCCCTTTTCCAGAAGAGTCTCTACCATATGAATAAACTCAGGTATGCAATTGGTTGCAGGCTCAGTGATATCTGGGCGCTTGTTGCCGACAGCATCAAAATCCTTAAAGAATGCCTTTGTATAAAAATCCGCAATCTCCATTACTGTCTTGTGCTCACGCTTAGCACCTGCAAGCATCTTATCTTCGCCTGTATCAGCATCTGATGAAAGGTGTCCCACATCAGTGATATTCATAACACGCTTAACATCGTAGCCACAGTATTCAAGTGCCTTGATAAGAGCATCCTGCATGATGTAGGTTCTGATATTTCCTATATGTGCGAAGTGATAAACAGTAGGTCCACAGGTATACATGGAAACCTTACCCTCTTCGTTTGGTTTAAACTCTTCAATTGTTCTTGAAAGAGTATTATAAAAGCTGAATTTATGTGCCATTTTTGAACTCCTTGATATCTATCGATGTTTCATATAATTACGCATCAAAGCAAATTATATCAGATAAAATGTGTTTTTTACAGTATTTGCATGGTTTGGATATTCAAATTTACTTTCTGAATACCACCCAGTTATGTGACCAGGGCACAGGAAGTCCGAAAAGTGTCCTTACTTTGCCGGTAGCCTTTCTGTACCAGGAATAGTTCCAGCCCGCACCCATGTCCATATACACCGCATTGGTGACTCCAAGCCTTTTAAGCTCAGCCATGAACTCATCAAAATGCGTCATCTTGACCGAATCTATTACACATAGATTTCCGTTCAGTTCAGCAAGAGTTCTATAGCATCTGGCTCTCGGTCTGTCAAAATCCATTACCGCCTTTTTATTATCGATCATTGCAAGCTGCATGAAGCCGTCACCGCCTGCCTCTGCTGCCTTCTTAATTGCCTCCGTCTTATCCTTGAACTCGTATCCGAATTTGCCGTCCGCAAAATAGAAAGCTCCGTCTGCATCCCTGTCATAAGGACTGTCAAAAAATTCTCCGTGGGATGCGTGATCGCCTTCGATGTTATCCTGGGAAAAAGTCAGCTCCACTGCATGCTGAAAAGCCCCTCCGCAGCACCAGGTTATTGACTCATCATTTTTTGAGGGACGTTTTCCGCACTCCATCTCAACGGTTTTATATTCCGGGAAAAACACATAAACCTTATCCGTCTTATAAACAGTAGTCTCATCTCCCGGCAGGATTTCCTCCACTGCCATGTTTCTCGCATCTATGCTCTCAGGAATATCAACATGATACTGGGATATCAGTCCCATGAAAATAAAAATAAATGCCGGAAGTACAAGAAACGAGGTCATATAGCACAGATGATAAACAAGCTTAAAGGGCTTAAACTTTAGCTTTTCAGGGCCCCACAAATAGGTTATGAGCGCTATACTCTGAAAAACAGGAAGCGTCCAGTAAACAATATAGGGTGCTGACATCTGCGCAACAAAGAAGGTCGTATATGCTCCAAAGGAAAGAAGTGCCATGGACATAAGCCACATGCCAGACAAACGTTTTTTAATACTCATCTGTTTTTCCTCCCCTCTCTCTTCTGTTTCAGCAGTTCCTGTCTAAGAACCTTAAAGGAATCAAGCTGGGATTCGATACTGACAATAAGAAGAAGTATGGCAATATCCGTCAGATACCTTAGTCCGTTTTCCCAAAGTATCGATTTTGCAAAATCCAGATTACTGTTTGCTATTATCAGAATAACGTATACCACAAGTTTATAGATTATGGCGATGCGGTTTAAAACAACATTTCCGGGATTGCCGTTTTTGGCATAATTTATTATAAAATGATTGATCGTGATGATGATTGTCATAAGAAAAGACATTCCGGCTGCTGCCAGATAAATACTGCCCTGAACGCCGATGACCAGATATGTATCAAAATCCTCTTCCCCCCAGAGCTGCCCAAGGACCATGTAGGCTTCCTGATACATCAGACAAAACAATACTCCGCCCATCATTCCTTTTGCAACATCCCAGCTGTACTTCTTGTATGCCAGGTACATACAGACTATCGTAACGAGCTTTAACATAACTTCAAACATTGCAAATTTATCATCCTGTGAACGGATAAGAATAGCTGTAATAATGCTGGTTATAACAGCAAACAGACAGGCTGCGAGCATCAGATATTCGTTTAAAAAAATAGACTCTTTTTCTTTTTCTTTTTCCATTTATTCCCCCAAACATCAACCTAAGTATTTATATATTCAATCATCTTCTTCGGGATTATCATACTCCGTTTTTTCTTCCTTAACGATCAGCTTCATAATCCTGCTATGATGAATAACAAACACTCCCGCCAGAAGGAAAATATGCGTATAAAATGCCCCGACTATGTAGTAATTCCTTTCAAGCAAAAATCCCATTCCAAACCCGAAGAAGCACATTCCGCCGCAGAGAATCATGCATAATAAAAGAAGCGGCATCCTTAAAAAAGCATTTTTTATCGCTACAAGAAAATCCATAAATGAGGCATCAAAGTAGACAAATCTACCAACCATAAGTCCAAGGTAATACATCATAACAGGGCTGTACTCACTCTCGTCTCCGATAACATTCAGATAGAGCAGGATAATGATAACGTAGAACATTCCGAGCATCCTGATAGATGCCTTTTCATCCTTGGAAATACGACCAAGAGGAATGACAAGTTTATCAAGAAGTGTATTAAGCACGCAGGATAAGCATATTAAAAGAAGCAAAACAAAATCTTTCCCATCACTCCAGGCACGATAGAACAATCCTGATATCGGTCCTAAGTGACCTGCTCCATCCTGCATCAACACAAAAACATGATTAAACACAACATAAGAACAGGCAAAAGACATAACCGAAGTGCCTGAAATAATCATCTCATAAAAAAGCTGAGTGTATTTATGAAACTTTTCAGGAACTGCATATTTTCTCTCACTCCTTGGCAAAAAGGATACAGAAACCTCCGCTCCTCCCAGCAAAACAAAATTGCAGACAAGGACTCCCAGTAATCCCACAGCAAAAAATAAAAGCTTTTGAATCCAGGTAAAATCAGGATTTAAATATGCATCTATTGTCATATACATGTATCTCCTTTGAAATTTCTTTTCATAAAAGCATATCACATTTTGAAATAAATTATGAATTTTTTACGGTGAGTTAATTGATTATTCATTTTGCGGGTCTTAAGTTAATTATAGTCGGATGAAACACTAACCAAGTTTCTTATGTGTGAGGGAAATGTATTATGAAGAAAAGAAAAGAGAAAAAAGGAAACACCAGGTTACTGAAATTTTTATCCTTATATCTGGTACTGACATTACTAATGACCGGTATAACCTTTATCCCCGGAAATTATGCGATTGCTGTAAAAGCCGCGCGCAGACATCCAACAGGAGACATAGCTCAGGCTACTGTACCAAAAATAAATGAGCCCATTATCTTAGAGGGTAAAGAAGCGAAAAAGCTGCAAAAGCAGCTCCTTGCAAGTCCTGCCTACAAGCTGGGTGAATATGCAAATCTTCTTAGTGATTTTGAGAAGGATCTATACAAGCTTTATGTAAAGACAATCTTCAATGCAGCTCCAAACGGCACAACAGAAAAGGTTGCCAAAGAAAAGTACACTTCTGTTGTAGAAGTTTCTGCAGCTTCTTACAACGCTCTTATGAAAATAATTGATAATGACGATAATTGGGATGTTGAATATCAGCATATATGGGAAGCATCCTATGCTGATTACATCGACAAAGTTGAACCCATAATCTGTGATATTGAAGGAGGTATAACTCCTATTTCCGCAAATGGTAAATACTATTTCCAGGCCTACGGAGTCACAAATTATGCCGCAAACCCGGATACCCTGAATGCAAAGCTGGAAAATGCAGCTAACAGATTCCTTGCAAGTATCAAAAACGGAACATCCGATGCGGAGACGGAATTGCTGATCCATGATGCACTTATCGATAATATTACCTACGATGACGCCGGAGCTAAAGACGGGCTTCTTTGCCACACCGCATATGCTGCCCTTGTGGAGGGGCTTGCTGTATGCGATGGTTACTCCTCAGCCCTTTCATATTTACTTAAGAAAAAAAATATTGATTCCCTTGTTATGTCCGGCATGGCAGGCGGAGGCGGACATGCCTGGAACAGAGTAAAGCTCGGCTCTGACTGGTATGAAGTTGATCTTACCTGGGATGATAGCGATGACCCTAATGCTACAGAGGAAGCCCGTCATGAATTCTTCAATATAACAACCTCTAAGATTGAAAATCTGGGAGACAAGTATAGTCACCTCCGTAAATCACCATATATTGGCGAGCTGATGGATTCTCCCGAAGCAACAGGAACAACCTACAACTATGAATACATGAAGGAGCACTATCCGTATTCATCAGTTAAGGCTACCAAAATTACTACAGATATTACATCAAAAACATTAAAGGTTGGTGAATCAGTTACAGCTACAGCCACTCTTACTCCTTCCGATGCTACAAACAAATATGTAAAGTGGCTGACTTCCGACTCCTCCGTCGCTGATGTTGACGGCGGCGTGATAACAGGAATACATTCAGGTACTGCAACAATAACTGCTGTCGCAGGATCAGATAATAAAGTAATAGCGCCCATACAGATAACCGTTTATCAGCCTGTTACAGGCTTAACGCTTGATAAGACAAATCTTTCATTAAGAGTTGGAGAAACGGCACCCTTAACATCAACAATCATTCCTGCGGATGCAGATGACAAAACTGTTACATGGTCTTCGTCAGATGAAGCCGTTGCTACTGTAGCAAATGGCACTATCACCGCAGTAAAAACCGGAACAGCCACAATTACTGCTACTTCACACTACGATAATTCAATAACCGCTACCTGTAAGGTTACAGTAATTATCCCCGTAGCAGGACTTACGCTCGATAAGAATGCCCTTTCGCTGAAGGTTGGCGAAGCAGCAATCCTGACACCTACTATCACGCCTGAAAACGCAGATGACAAGACCATTATATGGACATCATCAAACGAAGCTGTTGCCACAGTAGCAAACGGAACAGTAACCGCAATCGGCTCAGGTACAGCTGTCATAAAAGCTACATCAAACGAAAACAGTTCTATAGCTGCTACATGCTCTGTTACCGTTTCCAAGGCAGCCGGCGCTGACATAACCACAGGAACCGATAAATCAGCCAACACCTTCAAGGTTATTTCAGGAAGCGATAATAATGTTTCCTATACCGGAAATGGAAATAAGAAGGCTACATCACTAAGCATCCCTTCAACTGTATCCGATGAAAACGGTATCACCTACACTGTAACCGAGATAGGTGCAAAAGCACTTAAGGGCCGCTCAAAGCTTAAGAAGCTCACAATCCCTGCAACCGTTACAACAATCAGATCAAAGGCATTCTCCGGATGCAAAAAGCTTGAAAAAATTACCATTAACGGCAACAACCTTAAGACCATAGAAAGCGGTGCCTTTAGCGGCATTTCGAAAAATGCAAAATTCACAATAAAGACTTCCAGCAAGTCAGCCTATAAGACTCTCGTAAAGAGAATCAAGAAGTGCGGCGGTAAAAACGCCACATTCAAGTGGAAGAAGTCGTAAAAAATAAATTTTTAGCAAGGCATGACTTCTTGAACGCAAAACATTACAATGCGTTCGGAAATCTATAGAATAAAGGGATGTCACTTTAGCAATTTACTAAAGTGCATCCCTTTTTTCAAAATTCTTGTTTGAACTTATTTTACTTTTATTTTTACTGTCTCGGTGGTCTTCTTTATCTTTCCTTTTCCTCCGACAGTAATCCTGAATTTATATGTGCCCTTAGGAGCACCCTTCTTTAGCTTTACTGTAACAATTCTTCCCTTGATTTTTATTGAAGAATTGTGCTTACATTTTCCTGATGAAACATCAACAGCTTTTATCTTGCCCTTTGAATTCTCAATCTTAAACTGAACTTTCTGAGCTTTTTTCTTTAAGTCAGAAGCTGATATTTTGCTGCTATCGCAAAGAATCCATGCCTTGTTCTTCTTTTGCTTATTAACAGCCTTCCATTTATCCAAAGAGCCGGATCAACATTTATGGCATTTTTCATGGCATCATCGGCAGTGCATGGCATTTCACAATATCCAAGCTGGAAGGTTTTAAAATACAGATTATTACAACCTTCTTCCTTATACTCCCTTCTTAAATCATTTACAGCATCTGACCAGTCGATCGTTACTGAATCCTGCGTAGCATCAATTTGATAGATAGTACTGTTGTACGCTTTAACCGTGATTGATTTGCCAAGAACATGCAGACAAAAGATAGCCATTACACAAAGCAACAGCCTTTGAAGATTTTTCCCCATTTTAATTCTCCCTCTTTATTTTTTTCCCCTCAAAAAAGACTCCAGCCATAATGTTGGCCAGAGTCTTTATTATATCGCATTTTAATTTTTTAGAAATAAATTTCAACCAGAACCTCACTCAGTTCTGAATCTGTAGATTCTCGTCTCATAAGGTCTGTACATTCCATGTCTTACAGCATAGGTGCACAGTTCGCTTCTCATAAGGTCATGGAACATATTGTCCTTTCCCGTTTCATTGGGATAATCATGATCAGTTTTTCGGAGCAGGTTCTTGGTGTCAATAATATGCTGGTTTGCAAGTCCCTTTGTTACTGCAGAATTATAAAATTCATTAAACCCTTCCTCATAACTCATGTACTGCTTTCTGTCAGGATAATTGCACAGCATAAGCTGTCCCTTTTTACCGATGTATTTTTCGGGAATACTGACCTTTACCGGAAATCGTGCAAAAGAGCATACAATCAGATAGCTGACCTTTCCGTAAGTTCTCTCATACATGTAAATATTGGGGTCGTTTGGGTAATATTCCTTGTAATCTCCATAAAGCAATGCCTTGGAATTCTTCCTTAGCTCAAGGCATTTCCTGTAAAAGTTGAGAATGCTGAAATCATCCTTTTCCTCAGCAGCCACGTTTATCTTCCTGTAATTGGGATTAACATAAAACCACGGTTTTGCTTTAGAAAAACCTGCATATTTTGAGTCATCCCACTGCACAGGAGTGCGTGCGGAATCTCTGCTGGACAAATGAATTCTCCTAAGTCTCTTCTCCACAGAATCCTTTAAATGATAGGTGTGGTAATTGGTCTTACTGGATACATCCACATACTTGTCGATAGAATTCAGGCGTATATTGGTCATCCCAATCTCCTGCCCCTGATAGATAAAAGGGGTGCCCTGTAAAAAGAGGTAGCTCGCAGCAAGCATCGTACCGCTCTCTCTGTGATAGTGCTCGCTTCCGTAGCGGCTTATGATCCTTGGATGATCATGATTTTCAAGATAAAGTGAATTCCATGCTTTTCCTGAAAGAGCAGTCTGCCATTTGGTAAATGCCTTCTTTAATTTCACAAGAGAAAAAGGTCTGTGAATGTACTCAGTGTATATACAGTCTGCCATCATATGGTCAAAGGAAATCATCATATCAAGTGATTTATTTTCGCCTGTCAGATACTTAAGGGCAGAATTAACGGTTGTCATCGGGCCTTCGCCTATCTGAAAGCAGTCATATTCTTTACATACCTCCCTGAATTCGGCAAGATATTCATGGATATGCGGACCGTCCTTGTAATAGGGCATTCCGTTTACAGCGGGCAAAAAAGGAATTCCGTTCGGAAGTCCTTCCTTTTTCGATATGAAATTTATGACATCCTCTCTAAAGCCATCAACTCCCATATCAAGCCAAAATCGCATTATGGACTTTACCTCCTCACGTACCTTTGGATTGTCCATATTAAGATCAGGCTGCTTTTTTGCAAAAATATGAAGGTAATACTGTCCGCGAAGCTCATCATATTCCCATGCTTTTCCCTCAAAAAGGCTATCCCAGTTATTGGGTTTGTCACGCCAGATATAGTAATCACTGTAGGGATTATCCTTACCTTTACGGGACTCCTTAAACCATGGATGCTCATCTGAAGTATGATTAACAACCAGATCCATGATTACCTTAAGCCCCAGTTTGTGAGCCTTATGAAGTACCTTCTTAAACTGATCCAGTGTTCCGTAATCCGGATGGATATCCTTATAATCAGAAATATCATACCCAAAATCCGCATTCGGAGAAGGGTATAAGGGTGAAAACCAAATACCGTCAACGCCAAGAGCTTTCACATATTCAAGCTTGTCATACACGCCGTAGAGGTCACCTATTCCGTCACCGTTCCCATCCGCAAAGCTTCGAACCCAGATCTGGTAAAAAGCCATTTTCCTGTACCAGTCTTTTTCTCTTACATTTTCATTACCCATATCTGCCCCTTTTAAAATTTATCATATAAGCATAATCGCATTATGACCTTTTGGCACTATCTGTAACTGATGATACGAATTGCTCCGTTTCTTCGAAACTCGCGCAATTCTAAAACATATAAGAGTAACCGGCTGAAAATTCAGCCGGTTACCTGGAAGTCTATATATATTATAACATTATTCAAAACGATAAGAGTCAAAAGTAGATTTTTTTGCCTCCGTTATTTAAAGTTTTTAAGAGGTACAAACTTAACCTCAACGTCACCTTCTGCCTCCATATTGGAAAGGTCCATATTATAATCTTCTTCTGTAATCTCTTCCCAGTTTTCTGCAGCGTCATCGTAGCTGACTGACCACTTATGCTCAGCTGTGTCTGTCTCGTCAAGCTTTATTGCATACTGAGGTATAAACTCAGTTGTATTGCTTGAAAGAATAGATGATTTGATAACACTAACACCTGCGCTTTCAAGAATGTACTCTCTTACTCCGTAGCCGTTCGCCTTGAAATAATCTCTGAAATTTCCTGAAACAACATGAGCGGGCTTTCCGTCCACACTGGCAAACATATCATATATCTGTCCGGTCTCTATATCACCTACAAACATTTCATCCACGCCGTTACTGTTACTGTCGAAGTAAGCAATTCCCATTGTTTCCATAGGATCCTTTGCATCATCCCCCTGAGTTACAGCATAGTATACGGGGCTTAAATCAGCTGCTTCAAGCTCATTTGCATCCTTGGCATTCTCAATTATCCCGACTATTTCTTTTGCTTTATCTGCGAAAATAGTCTCACCCTTTGTGCCTGCACCGTCAACATATTCTCCGCCCTGATCAGGCTCAAGTGTTGCAACTATATCTCTTGCGCCTTCATATAAAGCTCTGTAGGCTTCTGGCATTTCGTCGTTTTTCTCATAATCCCACTGCACATCTGAAGGATACTCTATAAGAACGTTATAAACCTGGCCGTCTTTGTCTGTAAGTTCGCCAATCTTTGTTCTCATTCCGCCGTAATCTTCAAAGCTTGTGGTCACATATATACCAAAACAGAACCCGCCGAATTTAGCATCATAGCTTTCCTTTTCGTAGACATTTATTTCACCGTCCTTGCAGAATGCAATGTATTTTCCCTCAAGCTCCGCAGGCATCGTGATAGACATAAAGCCATTTGAAATCTTGCCATTGGCATCAGGAGCGGTCTCCTCTCCGATAGTAAACTCATCCACAAATCCATCGCCTTCTGCCCCGGCATCTTCTGTATTTTCCTCAGTGCTCTCTGAATCGGTTGCCGTATCCTCTGTTTCTTCAGCGCTTTCCGCATCAGCAGTCTCTGATGCGCTTTCCGTAGCTGCAGGCTCCGCTCCGTTTTCAGCCGGTGTAGTCGCACCCACGCTGCCGCAACCTGCCATAACCAACATGCATCCCATTACCAATACTAAAACTCTGTTCTTCATTTTTCCCTCCTCGCAGAAAAAAACATATTTACAGGCTCTGTTTTCAAAAGCCTCTGCATACATATTTAGTACAGTATCATCCTAACAGTAAAAGTCCAACAAATGTCCAACAATACCGGAATAAATCAGTCTATTTCATTCCATTAATACTGTTGTCCAATCCTTCAAGGACACTTTTTCCGGCAAATTCCATACTCTTAATAACACCGTTCTTAGTCTTTTGGGTCAGTTCCTTTGCATTTTCCGAAAGCTCCTTCACACTTTCGGGGAGTTTTTCCTTGATCTCCTCAAGGTTCTCCTTAACATCCTCCTTGAAGTCATCAAAGTTTTCCTTCATACCTTCATAAAGGTTTCTCGGAATATCAAAAATATGCTCTGTTCCCTTAACGATCAAGGATGCTGATTCAAGGAAATAATCTGAACTCTGCTTTTTCTTTTTCAAAAGAGAACCGTCCCTTACTCTTTCACAGATTATTCCATAGCGTTCATATGCTTCATGAACAGCATCATCCCAGGATATATAGATTTCGTCCATTGCATGCTGTCCAACATCATGTACAGCATCAAGATCTGCCGACACCTCTTTTAAAAGCGCTGCCATTGATTCGGCATTCTCCTCAATGAGATATCCGTTCCTGCCATGAGTTATTCCCTCTGCTGCGCAGGACCCTTTTATCAGTACACTTCCAAGTCCGCAGGCTGCTGCCTCTCTGACAACAATTCCGTTGGTATCGTATACAGACGGAAACAGGAAAAGATCCGCTCTTGTATTCCATGCACGAAGCACATCTCTGTCGTGAATCGGGCCTGTAAAAATAATTTTGCCGGGAGTGCTTCCTTCTGTAATCTGTCCATCCTCAGTAACCATGGAAATGCCATACTCTCTGATCTTATCCTTCATTTCCTCAAGGTCGGCTCCGCCTCCGACAAATACCATTCGGTAATCGGTGCCTCCAACAGACAGCTTTTTCATAGCATCTATAATGATCGGAAGTCCCTTGTACTTCATCATTCTTCCTACAAACAGGAACATGGGAACAGCTTCCGGAAGGTCATATCCTTTTGTTACTTCCATAACCTTATCTTCCGCAACTCTGCCCTTTGCAAAGTCAACTCCGTTATTCATAACATGAAGATCACCCTCATAACCAAGTGACTTCAGATTCTCGCCTGCGCCTTCCGAAACCACCCATACCTCATCACAGGCCTCGATATTCTTAACCATGGCTTTTATGGTTTCCTTTTTAAGAAAGCCTTCTCCCACGGCTCTTGCAATATCAACATCGAACTTGGTGTGATATGTAAAAACAATAGGAGCGCCCGTTTCCATCTGAAGTATTCTCGCCATAACCGTTGAGGCTGCAGGACAATGCGTGTGGATGATATCAGGTCCGAATTCCGCCATCTGCTGAATTTCACGCATGGCAAGTGGATTTCCCGCACGATATCCGGCAACAAAATCCGTTGTATCTATACTGTTATACGGAATTACCCTGTAAGGATAACCTTCATAAACCGCATCAGGATATCTGGGGGTCCCCACTATCACATCTGCCCCGATATCTTTTGTTAGTATTCTTCCGTAATTCATAACCACATTGGCAACACCGTCAATTATCGGTGGAAATGAATCGTTAAGTAAACATATATTCATGCAACGTCCCCTTCGCTATTTTCATATACTCACAAATAATTGTGCTCACGCTTACCTGTTATACTATAACATGCACAAATGTGGTATAATATACTACATTATTTTATAACTTTTGTGGAGGAATGAATAGTGAGTTTTACTGTGTTTGCGGATGGATGTGCCAATCTGCCGAAACAGCTGTTGGACGGAATAACCCTTTTACCCTGTGACTATCTTGTAAATGATGTGCCTGTAACTTATACAGGCGATATAGAAGATTTTGATGGTCATACTTATTATGAAGGTCTAAAAAACGGGGACAAGGTAAAAACAAGCCTTCTTAATACAGCATTATTTTTGGATCATTTTTCACCCATAGCAAGTAAGGGTGGAGATATTATTTATATCGCAATGAGCTCCGGTATCAGCGGAACCTATAATGCCGCCATAGCCGCTGCTTCAGAACTTATGGAGGAATATCCGGACTGTTTCATACATATTGTTGATTCACATGGCTGCGGTTTTGGCAATGGTATTCTGGCATTAAAAGCCGCAAAGCTTAATAAGGAAGGCGTTGATACAAAAGAGGCCGCAAGAATTCTTGACGAGGCTGTTCCTCACGCCTGCCAGTACTTCACCGTAGACGATCTTAATTTCTTAAAAAACACAGGTCGTGTAAGCGGTGTTACAGCACAGATAGGAACTATTCTTAACATAAAACCCATTCTGTTCGGAGACAGCACAGGGCATATCATCTCCTGCGACAAGGTCAGAGGCCGTAAGAACGCTATAAAGGCTATTATTCAAAAATATGCGGAAAAGAGGATGGACACAGACGATCAGACGGTCTGCATTTCCCACGGTGACTGCATTGATGATGCCAATAAGCTCGCTGACATGGTAAGGGAAATAAATCCTGCTGCCAATATCACTATCTGTCAGCACGAACCATTCTCCGGCGCACATGTAGGACCCGGAATGCTCGGACTTTTCTTCTGGGGTAAAGAACGATAAAGAATGACTTTCTGAACGAAAAAAACTGCCACACTTATTATCATTAGTGTGGCAGTTTCTATTTTGCTTATGTCAGATAATTTTACCTGCTACAATAAAGCCTCTCTTCGAGCTTCCGAATCCGGCCTGAACATAATCTATCTGGTTCTGCTTCCAGCTGGAGTATGTTGATGAAGATATCTGTCCGTTTCTAAGCCCTGCGACTCCGACATATACACCTTTAACACCATTCTTCACATACACTTTGTACTCATATTCACAATGATCTCTCCAGTTGAACGAATATGATTTCTTGTTATATTTTACTTTCACTTTATACAGTTTTGAGCTATTCTCTTTATCAAATCCACCTTTCCACTTCACACCCTTAAGATCTCCTCCATTTTTGTTGATAAAAACAGGCGTGAAATCCAGAATACTCGTACGGCCCTTCTTTTTGCAGTCTGCAAAAGTATTCAAAAATCCGTTCTTTGTCAGCTTCGGAGTATCCAATTTTATTCTTACAGAATAAACATCATAACCTTCATCACGATCTGTAATCAGCTCCGAAGTAATTGAATAAGATGCACTGCGAACAGGCCCACCCTGATAATAGATTGCCTTAACACTACCTGAATAGCCAATATCAACCTTTACAGGAGCTGCAGATGCAGTTATCGGTGTAAAAACACAAGCAAGTGTCAGTACCAAAACAAAAGACAGCAGTGATTTAAATCTTTTTCCTATTCTACTTGTCATAAAAACACCCCTCTTATCAAAAGAAACACAATACTATGATTGTATTATATCCTTTTTACTAGAGAAAAAAAAAACTTTTGCACAATTTAATACTTGAATATAGTATTTTTAATGATGTCTTTATAACTGTTTCACAAGAAATTTATATTTACCTTTTTCTTCGTCTCCTGCGAGCCAATATCTTAAGTCCGATGTTTCTTAAAATCAAAAATCCGCTCACAATCATCGCAAAAGAAAAACCCACCGCTCCAAGCACCGGAATCCCGAAAATTCTCGGTTCCATTGATGTAGTACACATAACACTTGACGCTATTAGCAGTGCAGCAACGCCAAGTCCTATGACCATATTTCTGATTGATGAATAAATAAGTTCATCAAATTCCTTGGAGGGATTGATGTTGATATTTACCTTACTCTGTCCGGCAAGGTATTCCTTCATAACCTGGGATGTCAATGCGGGAATCTCTATTCCCCTGTCTGCTGCCCTGTACAACGCTCGTCCGTACTTGGAAAGCTCATCCCTGATATTCAGGTTTTCAACGAAATCATCCATGATCCTGGATGTAGCAATCTGCATCATATTTATATCAGGGCTGATGGTTGCAAGTACTCCCTGAACATGCGCAAGTCCTCTGCAAAGCATTGTCATGCCATGTGGAAGTGCAATTCCGTTTTCCTTCATTATATCCATCAGACACTGAAGTGCTGCGGCGATATCAAGACTACCGAATGCCACAGAACCGTATTGGTCAAGAAAAGCCTTTATTTCAACATATAGCTTATCCCTATCGGGCGTTCCGCTAACATCTCCAAGATCAATTACCGCATTCACTGTCGCCTGAATATCATGCATGGCAATACTTCTGACACCGCGAACCATGAGTCGTCTGTCTCTGTCGGAGAGACGTCCCATCATTCCCATGTCTATCCATATAATCTTGCCTTCACATATTTTGACATTTCCCGGATGAGGATCTGCATGAAAAAATCCGTCATCCATTATCTGCTTGATAAAGCTGTTTACGAATTTGACACCGATCTCATCAAGATCATAACCATGAGTAGTCAGATATTCCACATCGTCTATTGAACATCCGCCAATGTACTCCATTACCAGAGCTTTGTCGGTTGTATATTCGATGTACATGTCGGGACAGCCCACATATTTTATGTCCTTGTTATTCTTTTTAAATTCCGCAATATTGCATGCTTCCTTAAAAAAGTCCATTTCCTCGCGGGCAACCGCCCACATCTCATCAAGGACCATATCTAGATCAACGATATTTTTTATATCTCCGACAGGCGGCATAAGCTTCACCAGTCGATGTAAGAGACTTATATCCCTCGACATAACGTCGAAGACGCCTTTTCTTTGAACCTTTATAATGACGTCCCTGCTCTTGCCGTCAGCAGGCTCCTGCTTAAGGGTTGCTCTGTGAACCTGAGCAATCGACGCGGAGCCGAGAGGCTTTTTATCAATCCACTCAAACACATCGGTATAGGTGCATCCATAGGATTCCTCCAAGACCTCAATAACCTCGGAAAAAGGCATTGGCGGCGCATCAAAATTAAGCTTGGCCAGTTCATCACAATAACGCTTCGGAAGTATGTCTGAATGCATCGACATGATCTGCCCAAGCTTAATGTATGTAGGGCCAAGCTCTTCTAAAATAATACGAAGTTTTTCAGGCGAAATGCCTCTGGTGATCTTATTCCTGGCAAGTACTCCCCGGATTTCCCTGAATCTGGCATTGTCCTCTGCGCTACGATGCCTGTCCTCCTTAGGAGCCTGCCCGGCGGCAGCAGCCTTTTCGGCTTCTGCCTTGTCAGCCTGGGCATCGGCTATTTTTCTGAATTTACTAACAATATCTGTTAAATCTGCCATTATTTATTCTCTGCAGCCGCAATAAGTTCCTTGAGCTTATTAAGCTCTTCGGATGATAATCCCTCAACAACCTTTGAAAGATCCTTCTCCTCGTTCTCCTTCTTACCGGTGCTCTCCTTAACAGTACGCTTTAATTCCTGATTGAGTGCCTTTCCCTGTTCTACAGTGATCTCACCCTTTTCAACCATCTCTTCAAGAATTTCTCCTGCCTTCTCAGCAGTAAGTGCTACCGCTCCAACACCCGCAAGCAGGATTTTTTTAAGTCCGTCTGTAAGATTGTCCATGATTCTCCCTCCTTAAGATAAATAGATTTCCCTATGAAATGATGCTTTATAAAAACAGATTCCATAGCTTTGGAAAAAAGATAATACCACCCATAACTGCTGCAAAAATTGCACTAATAAGAACTGCGCCCGCAGCTGCATCCTTGGCCTTTTTCGCAAGTGGCTTTCTCTCCTCTGTAACCAGGTCAACCACTGCCTCAATTGAAGTATTCACAAGCTCAAGACTCATTACAAGTGCAAACAAAATAATGCAGAAAAACCATTCGAGTAAAGATATCTTAAGAATTATCCCGAATATAACCACCAGTACAGTTACAGCACAGTGGATCTGCATATTGCGCTCATGAAGAATTGTGTTAAAAATCCCTTCAAACGCATATCCAAAACTCTTATAAAGTTTGATTTTCTTGGGTTTCTTATTATCCATATAATAATAGTATATATTTTTATTAGCGATAATTCCAGCTTTTCCGACAAATAGTTAAGCTTACTGTCTTATGCAAAAAAACAGGAGCTGTATAAAACAGTTCCTGTTTCCATAGTCCTATTACATCTGTTCGCTAAGATACAGCGATACTCTGCTCTGAATTATATCCGCAACTTCCTCGGCGCTTTTTTGTCCCTCGTAAAAAGCTTCGGCCTCTTCCTCAATAATCTTTTCTATGCTCTCATCATTGCTTGCAGCCGCAGTTACTGATTTTACAAAGTCCATAACCGTTTCGGTCTCTTCTTTTGAAAGCTCCTCAATCGGAACCTCCACTCCTCCGGCATACCAGACAGAGCTCGTCTCAACCTTGTTTCCCTTTGAGTCAAGATAATATGGTTTCTCCTGTGCCTTTTCAGCAAGGGCTTCAAGCGCACTTTTTTCTACCGGGAAGCCCCACTCGATTTTTTTCTGATATTCATCAGACATAAATGACTTCATAAATTCCCAGACTGCCTGCTTGTTCTTACAGGAGCTGCTCATGGCAACCTGTACGGTAGGATTTATATAGGACTTTCCGTCCGTGCTCGTAGGATAACCGTTAAAAATGATATCCTTTCCAAAATAACCTTTTTTTAGTGCCTGATAATCATCAAAAGAGCTGAACCAGTAATTCATAAGAAGAGATTTGTTTTCTCTGTAGTAAGTTTCATACTTCTCATAATCAATCTCTTCATCACCATCCGGAAGTTCTTTTACAAATTCAAGGAAGTGCACAAAACCTTCAGAGTCAAAACTACAGTTACCTGTCTCGTAATCTATAAATGAATTGGCAATAGCCTGATAAAGCTGTCTGGCATCAGCTCTTGTTACGGTTCCCATTCCAAGGCCGGGATCTATTCCGCATTTCTTACAGATATCGTCGTAGTTCTCAACAGTTACCGTTTTACCTTTAAGGTTATCCTTTGCAGCAACGCAGGTACTGATTGAAAAGCTTGGGATAACTGAATACATACTGTCCTTTATCTTAGTAGCTTCAAGAATATTTTCAAGGTAATCGGAAGTATTGATCTCACTGTCCGCCTCAAAATACGGGTCAAGAGGTTCAACCACACCCTTTAATGCATAGCTTTCAAAGGGCATCTGACTGTCAACAACGATAATATCAGGTGCTTTTCCCGAAGTAATATCAAGGCTGAGTCTGTTAACACCATCTGTATATGCATCACCTGTATCATCTTCTGAAAAATCTGCGTAATCAACTATGTTTATCTTGTACTTATCACTTTTCTTATTGAATTTAACAGCCTGTTTTCTGATCGCATCCTGCATATATACTGTTCCAAGAGTAATGATCTCTTTATCTTCGACAGCTGCCGGATCCACCTTAGTAAGACATCCCAGTGAGCTTCCGCTTTCCTCGTTTGAATAGGAATCGGTTGCCACTACGATTTTTCCGTCAGCAAGCTCTCCTATGAAAGCAGTGTTATCAACGATCATATTGGATGCTGTATAATCAACAACCTCGGTTATCTTTTCGTCACCTATATTAAATCCGTTTATCTCCGAAGTTCCGGCAACGTAGAAATCATAGTTCTTTCCGGGATACATATTGTAGCCGCCGTAAACCTCCTCCGGAAGCTCAATCCCCTCTTCTTCAAAAGTAAGACTTTCCGGATTGAATTTATAGAGCTTTGCTTTATCATCGTTATCGCTTTGGCAAACATATACATCACCGCTCTTTACTCTGAAAAGATAATCCTCATAATAATCGTCGTCATTACCACTTTCTCTCTTTATGAGATTCTTTCCGGCACCGGTCTCACCATCATACAGTGAAAATCCTGCCTCGGTGCAGGTAAGAAGTCCCTTTCCCTTAACATAGGCCATTGATCTGATATATGAATTTGCATCTTCATCGACAATGGGTTTCTCCCAAATGATCTCGCCTTTATCTGATGCCTTTACCACACAGACATTCTCTTCGAATTCACCACCATCGTATTCGGCACCCTCATATTCAGCTATTTCGCTTTCTGCTTCAACTCCTGCATCTTCAGAGCCTCCATCTTCAGAGCCTCCATCTTCAGAGCCTCCATCAGACTCTCCGGAAGCATCTTCAGAAGTCTCATTATCCGCAGTCTCATCCACAGAAGCTTCATCCATGGCCTGGTCATCCTGAGTAAATGAATGCTTAAGGAAATAAATATTCCCATCTTCATCACATGTCATAGTGTCGAAGCTGACATTCTCCTCGTTGTTTTCAGGCAATTTGATTTCTTCAAATTCCCCTGTTGCAAACGGCATTTTAAAAAACACAAAGCTGCTTTCAGCCTCATTATACTGATAGCCCTGAACATACAAGTTATCCTTACTCGTACAAACAGTCTGGATGTGGCAGTCCTCTGCCATGGAAAAATCCAAATCTTCAAAGCTGTAAACATGGTCCTTATCTATCTCAGTAGCAGGTCTGTCTACGCCTTCCGTTATAACATTGCTTTTTTTTCCACAGGCACACAAAAAAGCCATAGAACATACCATGCCTATGGCCAGTCCCTTAACTAATCTCCCTTTTCTCATACATGAGCCTCCTCTATAAACAAACCGTTTATATTTCTAAATGATGTCGGATGTCCGTTTTTGTAATGTCGTGCAAAATACGCACGACAACAAAAAAGGCTCCTCTATAAACAAACCGTTTATATTTCTAAATGATGTCGGATGTCCGTTTTTGTAATGTCGTGCAAAATACGCACGACAACAAAAAAGGCTCCTCTATAAACAAACCGTTTATATTTCTAAATGATGTCGGATGTCCGTTTTTGTAATGTCGTGCAAAATACGCACGACAACAAAAAAGGCTCCTCTATAAACAATAGTTTATATCTCTAATCCCCCTCAACTCACATAAAGTTTTCTACATATTGTCATAAATAGTAATTTATAATACCATATATTGTTGTGCAATCATAGTACTGTGAAAAAAATACACAAAATTTCAGAGCATTTCTCTTATCGTATCCAGCATTTTGTTTACTTCAATGGGTTTTGCTATATGCCCGTTCATTCCGCTTTCCTGTGCGTTCTTTACATCATCGGCAAAAGCATTGGCTGACATGGCAACTATCGGGATACTGTTTAGGTGCGGGTCATCCAGTGCCCTTATATTCCTGGAGGCTGTATATCCATCCATTACGGGCATCTGGATATCCATAAGGATCAGCTGGTAAGTTCCGGGCTTGGAAGAAGCAACCTTCTCCACGGCAATCTGCCCGTTCTCAGCGGTATCGTACATGAATCCGAACTTCTTCAGAAGTCTTGTCGCAATTTCTCTGTTTATAACCTGGTCCTCAACAAGCAGAATCCTGTATTTACTGAAATCTTCCTTCGAATCTTCGATATGATGATGCTTTTTATTATAATCCTCATAATTCATTATCTCGAAAACAACATCAATAACGAATTCCGTTCCGACTCCCTTTTGACTTTCCACTCTGATATTACCATCCATGAGTTCAATAATACTCTTGGTTATGGCCATACCAAGTCCTGTTCCCTGAATTTTGTTAGCCGAATCTTCTCTTGTGTATGCTTCAAAAACCGTTGCCGTAAATTCAGGACTCATTCCCATTCCGGTATCCTTAACGCGGATCTCATATTTACCCTTTCCACCGGATACTCCGTTCTGTTTAAGCGTAACTGTTATAGTCCCGCCTTCGGGCGTGAATTTAAAAGCATTGCTTATCAGATTAAGCAGCACTCTGTTTAAACGGTTTGCATCGCATCTTACATATTTATTCGAAATATCATCTGTATTTACTATATAGTTAATACCTTTACTCTTCATTTGAGGAGTGAAGATAACATTAATCTCCTCTATAGCGGCTGTGATATCTGTATCCTCTATCTCAAGTTCCATCTTGCCACTCTCAATTCTCCCCATATCGAGAATATCATTTATAAGCGAAAGCAGATGCTTCCCGGAATATTCAATCTTTTCAAGATTGGCAACAGCCTCCTTGGGCATATCCTTAATATCCTTGGAAAGCTCTGTATACCCTATAATTGCATTCATGGGAGTTCTAAGGTCATGGCTCATGTTTGAGAGGAATGTACTCTTTGCCTTACTATTTTCCTCTGCCATGATTTTTTGTCTCTCCATTTCACGCTCTCTCTTATGCATGGTGTTATAAACACTGAACATGACATACAACGCAAACAGTATTATTACCATCTGAATAACACTATAGGTCAGGAGCGCATTATTTACATAAGAT
Source organism: Butyrivibrio sp. AE3004 (assembly GCF_000703165.1). NCBI lineage: Bacteria > Bacillati > Bacillota > Clostridia > Lachnospirales > Lachnospiraceae > Butyrivibrio > Butyrivibrio sp. AE3004. The sequence goes on along the minus strand of NZ_JNLQ01000002.1, from coordinate 574,368 downwards.
ACCTTATCGGTAATATAATCATCTACAGCAATCTTTTCGATATCATTTAAGCCTATTTTACGGGCAGATATCTGCTCCATATGATAATCATTAAGGTCGTTTAAAGCCTTTTCCGCAACATCATGAGATGCCTCTCTGAACCACAGCATGTTTATGAAAAAAACAAGAAATAACAGCGCAAGAATTGAAGTAGTAGAATGTCCGAATCGTTTTTCGGTATCTCCCTTCAAAATAAAATAAAAAGCTATAAATCCTGCGATACTCCACAAAATAATGATCAGATATGACTGTGGTGTAAGCGCTTCAACACTCCACAAATTAGGAATAAGAAAATACAGTGTAAATATGATAGACAGGACAAATCCTATAACGCCTGTTGCCTGAACAAGTACATTTTTAGTCTCTTTTGCACTCTTAAATGCAGCTATGGAGGTATATGAATACGCCACCGTAGCCCCTATGGTATTTACATCAACTATCCAGCTGATCGCTGTCCTACCAAAAAAGGGGATTACCATTGACACTGCTGTTATGCAGACAATCGCCTTATAAGGTACATTCTTCCCATTAAGTGCACCCACCCATTTCGGGAAAATATTGTCTCTTGCCATGGAATACATAAGCCTTGAGCCTGCGATAAGATTACCGATAAGTCCTGTGAGTATCCCCGCTGCCACGGCAAGGCCAAGAAGTACAAAACCTGTTTTCCCAAGAATGGACGTTGCCGCATTAAAAGTAGGAAGGCCACCAAAGCCCGAATACTTTCCGAGATTCCCTATATATTCAGTCCAGTCGGAAACTCCCTCCGGAACCGTAGATGCAGCTATTAGAGCAAGGAGAGAATAAGCTACCGCCCCTGCAAGAATTGCAAAGAAAAAGACAGGAAGTGTCTTTTTTGTCGAAAAAGTAAATTCTTCTGTCGAATGTGAAATCGACTCAAAACCAACATATGCCCATGGCGCAAGCGCAACAATCTGAAACACCTGAAAGCCCTTTGACTTATCAGGTATAAATGCCGGCTTAAAAGTATCCGCACTGATATTTGACTTCGTCATTATGAGAATCGCGGTAATTACAATTCCCCCAATAAGCACAAATGCCAGAATGCTTTGAATCAAAGAAGAAAGTTTTCCACCACTAAGGCAAATAAGTCCGCATAAGGCAATTATTGTGGAAGATAAAAACGCCTCATAGACATATACATTAAATCCGGCTATGGTATAGCTTGGACCGATTTCGAGAACTCCCGGAAAAAGATTTCTGCATATTATCGGAATGGCAGTTGCATTAGCCCATACTATGGCCATATATACAAGAAGCAGAAACCACGCGCCAAGAAATCCCTGATCAAAGCCAAATACATGCTTTGAAAAAGCATAGGTTCCGCCATCATCCGGGTACATATTCATCATGTAATGAAAATTAACACCAATAAGCAGCATCACCAGACCACCCACAAGCATTCCGATTGCTGTTCCAAAAGGTCCCGCAAGCGGAAGAAAGGTAGTCCCCGGCATAACAAATGAGCCCCAGCCAACACTGCAGCCAAAAGCAAGTGCCCATGCACCAATAGGTGAAAGATATTTTTGAAGATGCGGATTTTCGCTTGAAGTGTTTTCTTTAAACATCAAATTATCCTCAAGTCCTGTATCTGAATCAGGAGCAATTTTGCTGCTCCATCAATCCTGAATCATAAATTCTTTATCCCATTTAAAGGCAAATCCCTCTGCCTCAGGATCCTGATCCCATTTTTCTTTTATTCTTTCGATAGGAACCTCACAGTCTGTTTCCGTAGTTTTCAGGAAAATAGCAAGAACGTTTGCTGCTCCAAACCTGGTCATAACATCACTTCCGCGAAGACAGGACGCTGCAACTTCCATAAAATGATCCGTTACATTCGATATCTTGCTTTCGTCAGCACCTTCAGCTTCTATGCTGAATACAACGAAATGAACATCCCAGGCATAGTTCTTCTGAAACCTCATCATAAATCTGTATATGAGCTTGAACTGATCCATTCCAAGTACATATGCACCGCGTTTAATCTCTCTTTCCCGCAAAAGCATGTGTAGTTCTTCCATACCCTCAGCGGACTTTTCCGGCTTCTTATCTTCGGAATGCATATAAAAGGCATAATTGTGTTTCCCTGCCTGCTTTACCGTGTAAAGTGCCTGATCAGCCTTCTTATACAAAGTTTCATAGTCTGTTCCTTCGTCAGGACATATAGTCGCGCCTACCGAAACTCCGATAGGGATGTTCATATCCTCACCAAGCAGCTCCTTGGTATAATCCAAAAGCTTGCGGTTCATGAACTGTGTTCTCTCGGCGACCATTCTTTCATCCCGGACATTCTGACAAAATGCCACGAACTCATCGCCTCCGACTCTTCCCACAATATCCGAGGATCTCATAATACTGCGGAGAAGCTCCGCAAAATAAATAAGAACCCTGTCGCCCTTTTCATGACCGTACAGATCATTGACCAGTTTAAAGCTGTCCAAATCGATCATCATGAAAATTCCTCTGCCCTTAGCTGCAACAGTATTTACATCTCTTGCTGTCGCCATTTTGTTGAGAAGGCCTGTCATCGGCTCTATCTCTGTCTGTTTTTGCAGACCACTGATCCTATCGAGGTTATTTATTATGTTATTTATTCTATGGAGAAGAACCTCTGCCTTAAAAGGTTTTCTGATATAATCTACAGCTCCTACTTCAAGCCCCTTTGTCTCAGTATCATCGCTTGAATATGCCGTCATGAACATGACCGGAATAACGAAGTTATATGTCTCCCTTAGTTTTTCCATCATTTCAAAGCCGCTCATTTTGGGCATCATAAGATCAGACAGGATGAGGTCCGGCCGCTCTTTTTCATAGAGCTCAATGGCCTCTTGTCCCGATGAGGCAGTTATGACATTATAACTTGGTTTGAGCATTCTGACCGTTATCATTCTCACAAGGTCATCATCATCCACAACCAGTATTTTTTTGTTATTAGTATTGTCTCCCATCAGATTTTCCCAAGTAGCTCCTTTAATCCTCTATATTCATAAAGAACATCGCTTGTATTGTTCCTTATGTATTCCAAATCATTATTCTTTCCGGCTTCTTCCAGAAGTTTTGCCTTTTCTGACAGTCCACTTGCTCCTATAAGTCTCGACGAACTCTTAAGTGCATGAACCTTGATAGTATAGTCCTCGATATTTTCAGCAAAATACAAGCTTTCAATCTCATCTGCCTTTTCATCTATGGTATCTCTGAAAAATCTAAGAGTTTCAGCATAAAGATCTTCGTCTCCTGCATACTCAATACCGGCGTTGATGTCAACGATTCCCGTTTCCTGAAGTTTATTAATCTCTTCATGAACTTCCGGAGAGACGCTGCTTTCATCCTCTATAGCGATAACCTCTTCAGGTTTCTCATTTACAGGTCTTTCTTCACTATCACGCAGCTTATCCTTTGGCAGATACTGCATTAGCATCTCTTCAAGAACCGTACCGCTTACAGGCTTCTCAAGATAGTCATTAAAGCCTACCTTTATATACATTTCCCTTACGCCTTCCCTGACATTCGCAGTAAGCGCTATGCAGATGCAATCTTTATTCTGATTATTGTTGTCTCCTCTTATTCTGTTTAGAAGTTCAATACCGTCCATCCCAGGCATTCTGTGGTCAATAAGCATCAGATCGTATTTATTTTTAGCAATAAGATCAAGAGCTTCCTTTCCGCCAAGTGCCGTATCTATCAGAATTCCTGTTTGTTCAAGAAGTCCCTTTACAACCCTTAAGTTGATCTCCATGTCATCCACTGTAAGTATTCTTACATCAGGCGCGTAAAAACTTGGCTTGTATCCCTTAAGCTCTGCTTCTGCTTTTTCAGCGGTATTTTCGTAATCTCCGACAGGTTCCCAGCTTGAAACCTTTTGCCGCACAACAAATGAAAATACGCTTCCTACACCATAAACACTGTTTATATTAATATTACTTCCCATGGCATCAAGAATTTGTTTTGCAATACTCATTCCAAGTCCGGTACCCTCAACAGAGCTGTTTTTCTTTTCATCAAATCTTTCAAAAGCAAGGAATATCTTGTCAATATCCTCCTTTTTCATTCCTATTCCGGAGTCTTTGACACTTACGCTAAAATCAATCTCCTCATCATTTATTTTTATGAAATCAAGCTCAAGCTTTACGAAGCCTTTATTTGTATATTTAACAGCATTGGTGAGAAGGTTTATGATAACCTGTTTCATTCTTGTTCCGTCACCAATAAGCTGCTCAGGCATATCTTTATTGACATTTACCTCAAAGGACAGTCCCTTTGACTCTGCCCTGTCCTTTATAATGATAATCATATCTGTCAGCATTGTAGACACATGATATTTATCCTCTATGAGTCTTAGCTTGCCCGCTTCGACCCTCGAAAAATCAAGGATATCATTTACAAGTGCCATAAGCGAGGTTGCGGAACTTTTTATACTGTACGCATATTGCACGAGCTTTCTGTCGTTTGTCTGCCTTATTATCATCTCGTCCATACCAAGTATCGCATTGATGGGCGTTCTTATCTCATGTGACATATTTGCAAGGAAAAGTCCCTTTGCATTTGAGGCATCCTCAGCTACCTTTTTCGCAGTTCTGAGTTCGTCACTCTCACGTACTTTAACAGAAGATATTATCAGTAAAACTCCCAGCACCACCGCCATAACACCAAATAGGCAAAACACACTCATTATCGACCACATAAGTGTGTAAAGATCTCCCACAGCATCTTCATAAGGTATCCCTCCTGCCAGAATAAATGGAGTATTTTCTACCTCAGCTGTGTAGAAAAGCATCTCACCTCTTGTAGTATTAACTTTCTCAATGGCAACAGCATCCGTTATCTGGTTCTTTCGTAACCTTTTAAAAACATCCTGCACCGACCTGCTGTAAAAAAAAGCCTCATCTCCTTCTTCTTTTTCCGTAAACTTAAGGACCATGTCACCATCATTAGTCATAAGTGACAGATTCCCCAGGTCTTTTATATTATTCAGGTTATGATATTTTCTTATATACGAGCTTGAGCACACAGCATAAATAGCATAATGAACATTATCTCCATTAAGTACAGAACTTGAAAGAAGAACAGCCCCGGTTTTAAGATAGGATATATCCGAGCCTCCGGTTAAGGTAACAAGAAACCCCTTATATTCGTTCATAGGGATTTTCTCTCCATAGTAGGCATTTCCATCCACATCCATAATTCCCAAAAGGATGCTTGGTTCAGATTGAAAGATACTTTCAATCAGTTCCTTGGCATGCTCCAGATTTTCATCCCACTGTTCAGGATCCGAATCTTTCAGAAGAACGCCTATATGCTCAAGCGTTCTCATTTCCGTCCATACTTCTCTTTCATAATAATCGGCTGCCGCTTCTGCTCTGCTTTCAATTCTCATCTCGGCAATTTGACCTATATGCTTTGCCAAACTCACATATAAATAACTACCAAGTGTAATCATGACCAGTAGTGAAACAGCGAGAATAGCCATTATCTGATTATTGAAATAGCGGAGTGATTTAATCATAGATTTCCACTCCTTCCATATACCAATCCATCTTCCTTAAAAGGGCATCGTCGCTTATTCTTTCACCTTGTCTGCACATTATCCGTCCATCGTTACTTACAAGGTCCCCGTAGAAAACATCATGAATTTCTCTTAGCTTTGTAGCTCTTTCATCAACCCGCTCCAGCACACTCTTAGGTATAAGCGGAGAAAGCTGTTGCAATTCCACAGCATCATACACTATTCCCCACCAGTAATATTTCCCTTCTGAAACACTGCCTTTAAGGAAATCACTTATTATACTCTTATACAGCATATCCCAATGGCATACTATTGATGCAAGGTACTTGTCAGAGTATCCTTCCTTGTAATTGTTATAGCCTATTGAATAAACATTATGCTCTTCCGCAACTTCCACAGCAGAATGAATACTTGCATGATATGCGATAACGTCTGCGCCATCCTCTTCGATCAGTTTTCTTGTTGCTTCCCGTTCTTCCTCAGCATTAGTCCATTCACCTATATATCTGACCTTAACCACTATGTCGGGATTAACCTCTCTGGCCCCAAGTAAAAATGCATTTATTCCTCTGTTTGACTGTGAATTATTTGTAGCAGCAACAAACCCCAATATGTTACTTTGGGTCATACTTGCAGCTATCATTCCGCTAAGTAACCTCATCTGATAAAATCTTGCAAAGTACGTTATGGTGTTGGCGGGTTTGGAATCGGCTGAAATAGTATAAAATATAACATCGCTGTATTTTTCAATAATGGAATATACATTTTTGCCAAAACCATCACTTGTCAGAAAAATGACGTTGCAGCCTTTCTCCACAAGCTCGTCTACTGCCGGCTCACAAGCTTCAAGTGTTTCATCCACATTGGTAACAATTTCAAACTTTAAACCATACTCTTCACAGGCAGCCTTAATTCCTTTGTAATGATTTTCATTCCAACCGCCGTCATCAATGTCATCAATAAAAACCGCGCCTACTTTAGTTTCTTTTTTTTCAGCAGGTCTATACACAGAAATAAGGCCCACAATAAGGCCAATAAGAACTGCAAACATTATGATGAATAATATCATTCCTATGTAGTCTTTTATCCTGGTCATAATTCCTGCCTTCTCATTCGTTCGCAATAAGATACTTTAACGTTGCAGAATCTCCGATAACATAATCAGCACTTCCATTATTTAATGCAATAAGGCAGTCGTGCAAAGTCTGGCATTTAAGCACATTGCACCTGACTCCCTCAAAGTTTTCGACTTGTCCCTCGAGGTACTCTTCACCAGTGGTTTCGGACTCTACTGCTATTGTTACGCTCTTATCAAAACCTTTAAGGATATTCTCCACATCCTCCTTTGTCTTTGCGTAGTCCAGCTCTTTGTTTCCGGTCTTTGTGGCTATACACTGACCTACACGAAAATAAGGTACCGAGAAGTCAACGTACTCTTTTCTCTCGTCATTAATAGTTATTCCGGCTATACAGATATCACATTTACCCTGACTTACCGTTATAAAAAGGATATCGAAATTCATATTCTGCAGGACCAGTTCCTTCCCAAGACTATCCGCAATTGCTTTTACCAGTTCCTTGTCAATTCCGTAGTAAGCATTACCCTCGTCATAATCAAAGGGTTCAAAGTCACCTGTTGTCGCAACCACAAGCTGGTCTTTAGAGCTATCAAGCGTCTCTGAATAAACAGCATGTGGCTCTCCATCGCCAAAGTAATGACCTGTGATCTCATCATAGGTTCCATCGACAAGCCCTTTTTCGATAAAAGCGTTTATCTGTTTCAAAAGCTCAGGTTTATCCTTGCAAACACCAATTCCGTATTCCTCTTCCGTCAACATCACATCGATAATCTTTACTTCGCTGTTATCTTCTTTTGCATCAGAACCAACCAGGTTTTCTTCTCTATTTTTGCAGGATGTCAGCATAATGATACATATGATTACCGGTAACATTGCAGAAATAATTCTCTTAAACATAATTGTTCCCTCAAAAAAGCCTATAAATACGTCATGGTAATAATTATCATAAAATCATTATCGCTTATTCCTATAAAAATATGATAAACAAGACATTAAGTTACGATAAATAATTCATTATAAGTTTTTATGCCGCTTATAAAGCACATCTTCGCAAACAGCGCATATTTTTTATTTAATCAAGACGTAATTTCACACTAAGTTCGTAAGAACCCCCACTAAGTGCTCTACTCAATAAAAAACGCTATATATAAATGCAATACATACATTTACATATAGCGTTATTTTTAATATTATCTAATGCTACAAATTGCTACTTACTCATGTTTTGCGAATCATGAAGCTTTCTTTAATATTTCTTCTTTAGCTTTTCTTTTCCCTGTGCCAAGTATCAGCCCATGCAGTTTTTTAAGAAGTATGGCTGAAGGTACTCCAAATGCGAATACTACAAGTACATACAGGAACACATTTCTGATCGGGAAAGGTGATTTTACTCCCCCGTCAAAGGTGTGATCGCAAAGTTCAACAAACAGTCCGTGGATCAGATAGAACTCAAGCGTGATCGTACCCATAAACTTAAGGAATCTGTTTCCGATCTTTACCTTCATACCAAGTAAAAGTGCAGCAAATACAAAGTCTGTAGTGACAAGTACCTGGCTTAGAAGTGTCAGACGTCTTCTCATTACTTTGTCAGGTGCAAAGAAGTTTTCTCCGTAATAAGAGAAGAAATCCTGTGCAAAGCATGAATACAGATACAGCGGGTAAAGCGCAAGAACTGCTGCTATCGCATATACCCAGTAATACTTTTTGAGATGAGGAATGATCTTGTTTTCATATTTTGCAAAGATAATTCCTATCGGGAACATATGAACACAGTTCCACCACCACTCGCCTCGTATGAGGTAATCATTGTGGTCTATTCTTGTTCCGAGCAGCATGTAAAGCACAACAAAAGCTGTTGTTGAGAAAACTGCAAAGCCGTCCTTTTTGATGAACATAAATGAAAAATAAAATGCCAGATAAAAGAACGGAAGCACGATTACATACCAGGTATTCGGATTGCACAACTTAATGCTTGAAAGATATAAAAGCGCTCCTGGAACATCCATTTTTTCACCCACAAGAAGTCTTGCGATAAAGAAAATCACGGTTGTTGAATAAAGAGCAAGAACCACCGGAAGAACTCTCTTCTTTACAAATCCATTCAGATAGTTTTCCTTCGTGTGGAAGCTCTTGTATGCACCATACCCGTTGAAAAACAGGAAAAATGACACCAGTATGTAGCCTATCGGAACAAAAAATTCCAGTCCCGGAATAATACGGCTCTTGGGAAAAAGCCATGAAGCGCAGGTCTTTTGTCCTATGTGGTGCAGCATGATGCATATTGTCAAAAATCCCTGAAATGCTTTTGTCTGTTCAAGTGAAAGTCCGTCATTCCACTCACCTTTTTTTGCAGGTTTTGCTCCCCACAAAAGCAGTACCGGTAAAATAAAATACACCGAATAAATTAATTGTTTCCCCATAATTTTGTAATACCCTCCTATATGAAATTGTTATTTATTTGAAAAAACCCCAATTACGTTTCCCTTTGTTACCAGATTCTGTAATTTCCGGAAAGGGCAAGTAGTGCAAACATATACAGACAGTTATCGTAATATCTGCGCTCTCCCTTTCTCAAAGGCTGATTCCAAAACCACTCTACCCATTTTTTTGCGGTCTCAAAATCTTCATCTGATACAGCAAGTGACCCCTGCGCCATTGTTGAAAGAAGTCCCAGTGGATGAAGCACCGGTCTTTCAAGCGGTGTTCCGTCAACCTTATAGGCACATCTTACTGCCTCTAGATCAGTACCGAAAAACTTCATCATCCTTAAAGGAACACCAAGCTGTCCCTTATCATCTCCAAACCACACCGCATCAAGCCCTATATTTGCTGCGGTTCTGTAAGCATCACTGAAAAAGTCTCCGAACTGTCCCCAGGGAAGAACCTTATCCATGGGTGTACCGTCAAAGTTACCGTATTCAGGATTAAGTCCCGTTTCTTTGTGGCATGCTTTTACAAGGTATTCTCTGCTTACATCTGCTGCCTTTTTGAAAAACTCTCTGTCCTCTTCGTTTGCCCACAATGCAAAGAGCTCATAGAAGTGAGGAAGATGATATGACGGATCCGTGTGCGGACTTCCGGGCACAAACAGAATCTGTCCGTTTTCCTTATTCCACATAGGGCTTCCCTGTCTTCCGTTTTCTCCCTTGTGAAGGCAAGCACTGAGAATTTCTCTGGCCTGTCTGCTGTACTCAAATATTCCCTCGCCGTCACCCCATCTGTGCGAGGCAAAGAACAGCGCCATAGCATAGAATTCTTCTCCATCAGGCGCAGGTCCATATGCATTCTTGGTTCCATCCGTCTGGCATGACCATGCAAAATAGCCTTCGTTTTCACCCTCGTCCATATACATGTAGGTCTTGGACCATTTCCATATACGATCAAATTCCTCTTTCATGTCGAGCTGGACACACATCATCATGCCATATGACATTCCTTCTGTTCTGGCATCATTGTTTCCCGTGTCGGTAAGATATCCCATGTCCGTACCTGCTTCATGGTATATTCTCTCATTCTCATCATAGAAAAAGGTTTGCACTGCATCCCTGATACGTGCCTTTATCTCTTCATCTGTTTTTCCAATCTCTTTGAAAAGATTTCGGTAGTTACCGGTCTTAAAAGCTCCCATTCCATGTCCTTTCTTCTATTATCTTCTGCCATTCTGTACGACAAAAAAATGTAAATATTATATTTAATAATCCCATTATTTGTATTCTTTGTCTGTCATAATCTTGCTTTTTTCGTTGTTGTTTCTTGCTATTTAGAGGCAAGTACTCTTTTGTTTTCTTCTGAATAAAATGATATATTCATAATATTAGGATTTTTCCTTACTGCTACGAGATTTTTGAAACTGTACTAGTTGAAAGGAATAAGAAAGATGAAAAGAATACTTATTACAAATGATGATGGAATAGATGCAGGCGGAATCCACAGACTTGCACAGGCCGCAAAGGAATTTGGCGAAGTCTGGGTAATTGCTCCGGCTCACCAAAGAAGCGCTGCTTCTCACAGTATTACTCTTCGCGAGCCTATTGATGTTTTCCCACACGCTTTCCCCGTTGAAGGTGTTCATGCTTTTTCCTGCAGCGGAACTCCGGGAGACTGCGTTCGTGTCGGCAGCCTTAATGTCATGCCGAAGAAGCCTCATATTGTTTTATCAGGCATCAATTACGGCTACAATGTAGCGACCGATATCCAGTATTCCGCAACAGCCGGAGCAGCCTTTGAAGCAGCATTTCAGGGTTTTCATGCGGTTGCTTTATCAGAGCATATAGATGACAAACACGAAGTTACAAATGCATATCTGAAGGATATGCTAAAAGAAGCCCTTAATGTAAAACTGGACTACGGACAGATAGTAAACATAAATTTCCCCGGTTGTCCTTTATCGGAATTTAAGGGTGTAAGACGTGAAGTTGCAGTATCACGCAGTGCTTTTTACAAAGACAGATACAAAATAGTTGAGCATTTTGAGGGTGGCGGATTGCGACTTATGGTGGACGGAATCTACAATGAAAAATGCGAAGAAGGCACTGACTTTAAGGCGCTTATCGAAAACTGCATATCTTTTGGCATAGTAAATAATATAGGATGATCTTTAATCCACCCCATATTTTTTTACAAAATCTTCCATGGACATCGGTGATGAGAACAGCATCCCCTGCAGGTAATCACAGCCGATGTCCGTCATTTTTCTTGCCATGTCCTCTGTCTCAATGCCTTCTGCAGTAATACTGAAATTCATTTTCTTAAATGCGCCTACCATCATCGGTACTATATGATCCGGTGCACTGCAATAATCCCATACAACTTCCATATCAAGCTTTACATTTATAAATGGGCTCTTTTTTAGTCTGGACAGATTGGAGTATCCTTTTCCGTAGTCATCGAGCACAAATTTAAAGCCTTCCTTTTGCATTATCTGGATCTGCTTTTCCATCTGCTGCTCGTCTATCATTGCTTCTTCGGTTATCTCCAAATGAATTATTTCGGGATCAATACCGTATTTATGTACTTCCGATAAAAATCTTCTTCCGAGATCCGCACGCATAAATTGTATGGGAGAAAGATTTACATTTATAAACTGCATCCCCATTTTTTTAATTTCGGTGTCAGCAATAAACTCACATACTTTTTCGAAAACCTGCTCTCCCAGCTGGTTTATGCGCCCATTCTGCTCAGCTATCGGGATAAAAGCTCCGGGTGGTATAATATTTCCCCCATTATCCCTTATTCTTGCTAATGCTTCCGCTCCAACAAGTTTCTTTTTCTTCGCATCGATAATAGGCTGCAGATAGACTTCCACACTCCTCTGATCTATTGCGTTTTCCATAGTGCGCTTGAGGTACAGTCTGTCCTCGTAGTCAGCAATGGGATCATCCGACACAAGGATATTGAAATCATTATCAAGTTTATTAGCCTGTTCAAGCATTACTGTTATAGTATTAAGCACAACATCAGCTGATGTGTAGCCTTTTTCACAATCTATTAGTGCAAACCCGGCTTCCAGGTACAGCTCAGCATTAGCAGACCTCCACGGAAGCATAAATCTGTGCCTCAGCTCCTCATGTATGTCTTCCCAATCCATATCGGTATCTCCGAGCAATACGAATCGTCCACTCTGATAATAAAACTCCATTACCTCGGGATAGTTCTTTCTCAGATAACCGGATATAAGCGCTATACCCTGATTCATCTGAATTGTTCCGTATAATTCCCTGATGTCATGGTAATCACGTATAATAAATGCAAGAATCTTGTATCTTCCGTGCCCTTCATTTTCTTCAATATATGTTCTAAGGGCCTTGTTATTAAAGGCCATGTTCCTTCTTTCCAGATAAAATTCAGGATTCACGTATGACAGGTAAATTATCATGATCGCCATCAGGCAGAAGGTATCATAAATGAGTATCTGCGGAAGAAGTATCCTAAATACTGAGCCTATAAAAAGGACACTGTTTAAGCAGATTACGCTCACTCTTTCCTGTCTGCGTCTTATTCTGTTAAAATTCGTGAAAATCAAAAAGAACGATAAAGCTATGTAAAAATACAGACATGCATAGATTATAAAATGAAACGGTCCTCTGTGATAACCGGTTTCATCAATGTAGAAAATATAACCTCCGAAAATGCCCAATACCGCAAACACTTCAGAAATTGTAAACGGCATTCTTATAAGCCACCTTTTTGCTTGATCTATCTGAGGAACAATTCTGAGTATAATAACCGTTATTTCAAAGTACAAAAATACACATTCCAGAAAGCCGATAAAATATAAAGAATTTAAAGCAACCAAAAGCCAGGCGGGTAATGAATAATATTCATTATCTGCCCAGCTTGAAAGGATATCCATGATAATAGTAAAGCCTTCTGCAATCATTATAGCCAGAAATACTCTATTCAACCTGATAGGTAATCTCGGTAATGAAAAGTAGTATCCCATAATTATGACCAAAATGAGAAGGCTGGGAATAATATAGCTAAAATTCCAATCAGTCATAATCGCCCCTCATAATGCAATACCACAATCATATTGTATCAAATGTACAAAAAACTGACATAAACATTTGATTATTCGTATATGAAAATATTATAAAGGCGATTATTGTATTCTAAACAAAAAGCGTATCTGTAATAGGCAGATACGCCGAATGTTTTTCCTAATATATTTACCACCTATGTCCTGTACCATCTCCCATGAAGTGATAGTAACCTCCAAAAGGTTCACATTTCACCAGTTCCTTAAGATCTGCAAACTGTTCAGACGTTAAAAGAACATCATACTCGTCATCCCCAAGAAAATATTCCAATAAAAAAACATGCTGATATCCATTGGGATCGACTACATCCGGACAACCTTTATCACTTGCAAAATCAACATTGTTGTATGTAATTTCAATGGAATGCGCATCATCTATCATAGGAATGTCGCCACATAAAACACGTCCGTTAAGGTCTGCAACCTTGTAGAATATGCAGTAGGTATTGAGCCTTGGATCATCTTCATCACTACGTATAACCTTGTTTGCACTTGATAATAGCAGAACCTCCGCATACTTAGTTCGTCCGTCTTCTATCGATGCCAATAGCTTTTTCTTAAAGCTGCCCTTGAAAAGTCCGGTCTTTACTGCCTTTAGAGCTTCTACTGTTTCTTTCGGCACCGGCTTAAAAGGAAGCGTGGTCACAGATGGGCGCTTCTGATCTTTTTCATACTCCTTCATGCCTTCGCCGAGTGCTCCAAAAGCCTCTCCCGCTACGCTCTCAAACATTCCGTCAAATACATTTTCAAATACATTGCCTGACATTTTTAATATTTTCCCTCATGGAATTTATTATATTTAATTATTTTTAATTATTTTTCAAAATTTTACCTGTTTATATCTCCTCATTATTTTTTTAACACTGTACTACAGGAGTCAAAAAAGAATCTTTATGGCTTTTGCCCCTATCAAATGATTATACATTATTTTACACGCTACTGTGTTTTATCTTATTTGTCATTAGTCAATTTGTCTATTCTGCCATATCTTTTTCTTGAAAACAGCATATCTCATCCAGGCTGTAATTCCGCTTATCGCCCAGACAATTCCAACGGACCACCATATTCCCCACAGCCCTATGGCAGGAATTGCAGTAAGCATCACAGGTACCGTAAATCTTCCGATTACTTCCACTATTCCGTTCAGCAGTGCAAAGAATGAGTCTCCGAGACCGTTCAGAACTCCTCTTACAACATATATTATGCCCAACATTATATAGAAAAGGCTGGTTATCTTTAATGCTTTTGCCCCCATTATAATTACAGCTTCATCTTCAACAAATATTCGTATAATCTCTTCACCGAATATCTGTATCAGTGGCAGCATCAGGACTGAAAATATCGCCATCAGCAAAAGCCCTTTGCGATATCCTGCTGTAATCCTCTCCTTTTTATTTGCTCCGTAATTCTGACCTGTAAAGGTAGAAAGAGCTGCACCAAGCGTCTGGTAAGGCTGATGGATTATCTGCTCAATCCTGCTTGTTGCGGTAAATGCGGCAACAGCCACTTTTCCATATGAATTAACAACCTTCTGAAGAGCCATACATGAAATGGCAATCAGTGAAAACTGCAAAGACAGGGGAATTCCAAGTTTTAATACCTTAACGGATATTGTCCTGTCAAACTTCATATCGTTTTTGTTCATATGGAAATACTCGTTTTTTGCGATTGCATATAAAAGGCAGCTGATTCCGGAAACAAACTGTGAGATAACCGTCGCAATTCCCGCACCTACAACACTCATATGAAAAACACATACAAAAAGTACATCCAGAACAGTATTTAGCAAACATGAAAAAATCAGGAAATAAAGGGGTGTCCTTGAGTCTCCCAAAGCTCTTAGCATGGAGGATGCATAGTTATAAAGCGAAACAAACACAATGCCTACACACATGATCTGCATGTATATCACGGCATCTCCCATTATTTCATCAGGAGTCTCCAAAAGAGACAACGTCGGAGCTGCAAGAAAAAATGCACATGTTCCCACCATCAGCGGAAACACCAGCATTATATAACCTGTATTTACAATACAACTCTTTATTTCTTTAACATTTCCTTTTCCAAAACACTGTGACGTTATAATTCCGCCGCCACTTCCGATTCCGTTACAAAGCGCAAAAAACAAAAATGTCACAGATCCGGTGGCTCCTATTGCAGCCAGGGCGTCTGCGCCCACGAATTGTCCAACGATAACAGAGTCCACCAGATTATATAATTGCTGAAACAAATTGCCTATAAGCATAGGTATTGAAAACTGAATTATAAGTGAAACAGGATTTCCTTCAGTCATATTAAGTATTGCTGTTTTATGTGCTTTCATTTCTGCTTTTCCTTTTTCATAGAGTTTATATGGGAACAGGCCCTCGCAATGCGAGGACCTGGCTAAATACGATTCCCAGCAGGTGTATAGCTAATTAGCTGTTAAAACACCAGCTTTTGTTTCATTTCATTATATTTTTCTGAAGTCATAAGTGCAGTATCATCTGTATCCTTAAGAGTTACAGTATATGTCCATCTGCCGTATATTTCAAGCTTTTTAATCGCTTCAACTCTGATAATATAGGATTTATGGCATCTCATAAATTTATCGGAATCAAGTTTATCCTGAATAGAAGAAAGTGATGCTGTTGTGAGAAAGGTCTCATCTTTAGTCACTATCCTGCACATTCCGTCAGTCCGCTCTATCATTATTATATCCTTAGTATCTATGAAATTTATCTCTTCCTTTCCGCGAATGACCAGCTTCTCATATCCGGGTTCCGCTTTCGAATCGGAATTATCAGTATTTTTTCCGGTCGTCATGCTCTTTATCCTATCCAGTGTCTTACCTATTCTCTCAAGATTAAAGGGTTTCACAAGATAATCAAAAGCATATATTTCGAAGGCATTAGCCATGTACTCGCTGTGAGCTGTCGCAAAAACAATTTTCACCTTGGGCTCCACTTCCGTAATAGCCTTGGCACATTCAAGGCCACTCTCCCCGGCAAGATCTATATCCATAAAAACAACGTCCGGGCGATGTTTGATAAAATCACTGATAGCCGAAGCAAAATTACCGCAGGTAGCTACTACTTCACAGTCAGAAGTCTTCTCGATCATTTTCTTTAGAATATCTCTTATCTGTTCCTCATCTTCAACTACCATTACCCTTATCATAGTTTCGTCCTCTCATTGCCTTGGTATAGTTGTTTTATTGTAACCCGGCTACGTGCTATATAAAATCTGAATCCACCGAGTTGTCTTCATCTGTCTATGGTTAGTTCTTGTCCTTTTTAGTCTCAACATATTCAGCTATACTGTTTCCGATGTCGTTTTTCATCTTTGTGTCTGCCTGGACGTTTTTGAGATTATAGTAATCAAGCACACCAAGATTACCTGATCTAAGTGCTTCTGCCATAGCCCTTGGTATATCTGCTTCTGCTTTTACAACTTCTGCTTTCATTTCCTGTTCAAGAGCTACCGCCATTGCTCTCCTCTCTTCAGCCTTGGCCTGGGCAATCTTAGTATTGGCTTCTGCCTGAAGACTCTGAAGGTTTGCTCCGATATTTCTGCCTATGTCGATATCAGCTATATCGATGGACATAATTTCGTAGGCCGTTCCTGAATCCAGTCCCTTTTCCAAAACAACCTTAGATATATCATCGGGATTTTCAAGAACACTGCTATGCGTCACAGCTGAACCTACAGTAGTAACAATACCTTCTCCGACTCTTGCCAGAACAGTTGCCTCTCCCGCTCCACCGATGAGTTGATCAATATTGGTTCTTACTGTAACACGGGCTTTAACAAGAAGTTCTATACCGTCTTTTGCCACCGCCGAAATCTGCGGGGTCTCGATAACCTTTGGAGTTACGCTCATAGTTACCGCTTCAAAGACATCACGTCCTGCAAGATCAATAGCGGATGCCTGCTCAAAAGATAGGTTCATGCTGGCTCTCTCCGCAGCTATAAGAGCATTTACTACACTATCCACATTTCCGCCTGCAAGATAATGAGCCTCTAACTGATTGGTAGTAACATTGATTCCCGCTTTTGTTGCCTTAATAAGCGGACTTACAATCTTGGCTGGCTTAACCCGGCGAAGCTTCATTCCCACCAACGAAAAGATACTTATTTTAACCCCGCTGGCCACTGCTGAAATCCACATACCGACAGGAATTATCGCAAAAAATGCAATTACTAATATGATTACAATCGCTGCTATTATAATAGGTGTCATCATTTATTTCTCCTCCTCGACTATTATTCTATTGTTTTTTACTTCTGTTATAACAAGCATCGAGTCCTTTTTTATGTAATAATTTGAAGAAAGAATATCAAATTTAACTCCATCAAATTCACCCTTTCCGGAAGGCTTTAAATCCGTTATGGCAATTCCTTTTTTTCCAATGAGATATTCCATATCCTTTTCTTCGATAAAAAGATTTTTTCCCTGCAGATCCTCATCTAGTTTTATTGGTGATTTTATCTTCTTCGAACTGAATATCACTATACTCATCACGAGCATCACTGCAATTATAACAATTGCGATTACTCCAATTATCACTCTTTCCTGAACACTTCTCCCGGTTAAAAAAATACCGGCAGCCGTAAAGATAATACCGGCAATTCCGGGAAATCCAAAGCCGGGCATATAGAACTCGACACCTATCAGAAGTATTCCTATTATCAGGACTACTACTCCCAATATCTGAACTGCTCCCATCACTATTCTCCTTTTCCAAAGCTTACTGTAAAGACCGTCTCCTCGTCATCTGACAAAAGTTCAATGTCTCCACCACTCTTGTGCAATATTTCCGAAACGATTGCAAGTCCCATTCCATGTCCTTCTTCTTTCCTTGTGGAAAATCCCTTTTTAAAAATACTCTCTCTTATGCTCTCCGGGATCTTTGGTCCATTATCCTCCACGCTAAAAATATACCTCTCAGGTGTTTCCGTAATGTTCACTCTGATCTTCTTTTCATCACCATCAAAATCTTCAAGTGCTTTCACCGCATTGTCTATCAGATTAGAGAGAACCTTACACAGCTCCCAATCCTCTATACTAAGCTTTTTAAGATCGGATTTTACCTCTATCAGAAACTCAATTCCCTTTGCTTCTGTTTCAGCGGCTTTAGCTGCCAGGAGTGCATTTATTGCAGGCTTTGACGTCTTTACAGCTTTTCCTGTTTTAAGCAGCTCCTTATAAATTTTCCTAAGGTATGAATTCATTTCATCATATTCCTCAAGCTCCATAAGACCATACACAATTTGCAGATGGTTCAGATAGTCATGTCTGTCCATTCTAAGTTTGTCATTCAGCTTACACAGATTGTCGATACTTTCCCTAAGCGCATCATTCCCGGCAAGCAGTTTCATGTAGCTCCTTATCAGAACGACAATACAACCTGTAAGGATAACAACCAATGCCACACAAAAGATAAGGTATACATTTATATCTCCCACAATCGCCTCCGTTGTTCTTTATATCCATAATAGCATCGCCAAAACTTCCATCAATTCATATCTTCTCAATTATACAAAATAGCGCCTGAAATGACATTAATCACCTATCAAGAACATAGTATCCGCTTGAAATGACATTTATCACCTTTCACACACATAGTGTCCACTTGATATTATATTTGCATAGTGGTCTGATATTTCACACATTTTGCGCGCTGATGTGCGCAAGCTTTAGTTTGCATATACATTTGCGCACCAGTCGCATCCAAAGCGAAGCGTTTTTATCGTATAAGAATTACGGAGTAATTTCTTATACGATAAAAAATAGCCAAGCTACAAGCTCGGCTATTTCCCAAGTGTTATTCTCACTCGTCAACTCTGTTATTTTTTCATAAAGACAGGTCCATACAAGTATTATTGTAAGATCATCTTCGGATAGAACTATCCATCGTTTTCTTCTAATTATAATTTTGCTAAAAGAGGCAGTAGCCACAAGTTGATTAACATTTTTTACAGCCTGTTTGGTGTCCACATGTTGGGGTTCTTTTAAGTTGTGTTAACATAATCCCAAGCAATCAGATCATATTTATCCATAAAATGGCGATAAAACGTTGCAGGTGAATAGTCGCAATTATCTACTATTTCCTGAATCGTTATCTTATCTACCGGATGGAGCTCTGCCAATTCCCTGAAAGACTCCGCCAGAATCTCTTTTGTCGTTTTTCGTTTCACAGCTATTTACTCCTTCAGTCAAAAATCCTCTTCTTAGGCAAATTATTCCCTAAGAAAAGGCTAATATGATTAAAAATAGTTTTCAAGTGAAATCATAAAAATATGCGTCATCAGCTTCACCCCATCCAGAAATATTCCGCCAATATAATTATTTCATTTTGCACTTTTGCAGGAAAAATCGACATAGGTATTCAAGTCACCAAAATCATTCATTAAGCATTAACCAACTTCAAAAATTTCTTATCATTCATTTGTTCATTTGTCACATAGTCACCATCAATGAACAGCGCATACGTGGTAATTGGCGTTGGCGCATTCTGAGCCTGGTCTCTGTTTTCTATTTTAATCGCTCTGAAAGGTATTCCATTATTCTTAGCAGTCTCTTCCAACACCGGTACATACTTGGCATTAAATGGGCATTGATTTGTGTAATAAAGAACGTATCCTTTTTCATCGATATGAGGATGCTTTGCGCATTCCTTGAAGCATGGCGTTTTAGCACTTTTTTCAAAGGGCAGATACCACAGCTGGATTCCATTATCGGCTTCATCACAAACTTGAAAGCCCTTGAATGACAGGAATTTTGGATCAGAAAGGAACGGTTTTTTCTTAGCAGCAGATAATATGCAAAGCCCCTTTTTTCCTTTACCCTTACTGTCCTTTATGCACTCATTAAGAAGATCACTTGAATAACCATGCCCCTTCAAGGAACCCGAAATCCACAGGCAGTCGATATACATATATCCGGGAGCATTTATCGGATTCCACGCATACTCAGCAGGAATATATTCAATAAAGCATTTACCGCGCTCGACGCTCTTTAAGAAAACCAGCCCCTCATCGAATCTGTCAGCAAGCCAGGCTTTTTTGGATGAAACCTGTATATCTTTATTGTTTGAAATAGCACAACAGATGTGTTCTTCCTCAAGGTTATCCTTTGTAACTCTGATATACTCCATCTTCAACTCTCCTTTCTAATAGGATGTCTGATAACCGTCTTAAGCTTCTCTGGCACCACTTTCCTTGCATCGCTAAGGTAAATCTCATGGTGCAATCTATTTTCTGTGATATCTAAAACATATCCCTGCTCTTCCGCAAACTTATGCATCAATTCCACTGTTGCAGGCTCGTCATCATAGGATCCTATATGCATGCACTGAACGCAGATTCCTTCATCATATGAAAAAAACTCCACCTTTGAATAATCCGTTTTCTTTTTAGCCGTAGCTTCTGAAATGTACTCATACCTGCGTCTTGTCATTTTCTCAAAGTCGTTCCTGCCGTATAACAGAAAAAGCGTTCCATCCTTCACCAGATAAACATTTGATGTATCCTCTGCTTCTTTTATCTCAAACCCGAGCACATCCCTGTAAAAACGTACCATTTTACCCATGTCCTCCACAAACAATCCAAAACCATCCAGTCTCATTACAATTTGTCCTCCTTATATATCGTTGCCATTTTTTGTACCATTTCTGAAATCTGCTGCCTGACTTCTACGGGTTCAAGCAATTCTGCCTTATCTCCGAAAGTCATTATCCATGTGATCAAATTTACTATGTCCGTGTAATCAGTAGTAAACATAAGCCTTCCGTCGTCTGTTTCTGTATAGCAATTTGGTCCGAATTCTTCCACCAGGCGCCACTTCACATCCTTGGAAAAAAGGGCTTTAACCTTGATTCCTCCGGGAAATATCTTTTCCGTGGACAGATCAGGTAATGGTGCTGCTCTACATACAAAGACTTTATCTGTTTCAACCACTTTATCCATGCGGTTTAATTTGAATAGACGATAGTCTTTGCGCTTTTGACACCATCCATAGACATACCAGTTGCTCCACTTAAACACCACGTAATACGGCTCAATAGCGCGCTTTCCTTCTCCCGCCTGGGAATAATAGTGAAAAGTCAAAAGATGCCTGTTTTCTATCGCATCTTGAATGGTTGATATCTTTGGGGCCAGTGATGTCTTATACCATGATGACAGATCGATAAGGACAGAATCCCTACCGCTGATAAACTCCGAGGATCCTGCCTGAAGCTTCTCCATAAGCTGCCCGTAATATCCACTTCCACTGACACTATCAAGACTTCGAAGTCCCGCCAGGATCATCTGCATGTCCCTTGATGTCAAAAGAGTCCTATCCATCCGGTAACCTTCCATGATGCTAATACCGCCGCCAACTCCCTGGGTCGTTTTGATTGGTATTCCTGCCTGACAAAGAGTCTCAATATCTCTGTTTATGGTTCTTCTGGACACTTCGAAATGCTCAGCCAGCTCCGGAGCTGTAGTCATCTCTTTTTGCAAAAGAATTGATAGTATGCCAATCATTCTTTCTATCTTCATTTGATCACCTTCTATGATTATCATACAAGCGTAAACATGTCATCTATATGTCATGTTTATATTTTACACTTTTATAGCACAAAAAAGCCACAACCAAATGGTCGTGGTTTTTTGAAATCTGCAATGCAGATTGATTATCTCTTTGAGAACTTTTTCACTGCCTTAAGTGCCTTGTTTTAGGCATTTGTATGGGGAGTTGCTGTTTACCTGCTGCGTACGGTAGAAAGCTCAGGACTACTGTATGCGGTTGGTGGCAACTTGAATAACTACGATCAAAAATAATACTCTGATTTTACTATCTACTTATTAAATCTTTGTCTGTCTTTTGTAAGATTATCTTCCGATTTTACAATGCTCCCCTATGACCCAGAGCAATTTCCAGCTCCTCTACACTGTGTGTATGTCCGTGTTTGCCTTCATTAATCACATGGGCGTGATCATGGGAATGCTCTCTCCAAGTATCATAGCAAATATAAACGATCCTGTTCCTGATCCGAGTCCCTTTATGGTTACTATCTCATAAGTGCTTTTTCCGGATATCTTTCTTGTACAGTTATTTTCAAGTCCCCAGCAAACAGTTGCTCCAAGAACAAATACCGAGCCCAAGGAAAAAGAAAAACTTCCCTCTCCTGAAAATGAAAGGATTATGCTTGCCACTGTAATAAGGGATATTGCTCCCCACAGTCTTGCAGATACTTTCTCCCGGAAGAGTTCTTTCATCCCGGGATTCTTTTTTGGCGTGAAAAACATATATGATCCCGACGCCAAGACCTGCTCCAAGGTACAGGAATGCGGCCATGAATGTCGGTGCCACATTATTAAGCAATAGTTTCGAGAATGGTATGTTTATCGCATAAAACAGTGCCGCAAGAACGGCATATATGATAGCATTCAATTTCTTATAGTCCAAAATGATTCATTCTCCTTTAGCAGGTAAAACTGAAAATCTTTCGTGGAATCCCTAAGCTCGTATTTAGTTGAGATGTAGCGATCAAAGGTATCATTGATAGTAGGCCTTGCCCTGGGCATATAAATCCAGCCCGTCAAGCTGATCTCTTTGAAGCTTCTGCTCCTTTTCACGGAGCTCTGTCAGATCATTCGCGTATATGAACTTCCTTCTCCCTAGGGGATCAGTGTAGGAATACATATACCTCCGATCATCTTTTCTCTGGATCTCTCCCTGTTTAAGGGCTCGACCTCTTAAGTCTTTCCTTGCTTTTGCCATTCTATTTTCCTCCTGTATTTAGAGGACCCTTAATGCTTAAGAATTGCGAAAGCAAGGCATCTGCACGCTTTAATTATAATGCTGACAGCACTCATTTTCAAAAAGGTCACAGTTTACAAGTACCAGCTTGTCTACTTTGTAAGTTGCCTTTGCTTCTCTTGCCAAAGATTGGACTTATGGAGGAAAAAGTACAATGACGTTGTACCTTCAGACAAAAGAAAAAGACGCATAAACCATATGGTCTACACGCCTTACATCAGCATTGATGATTACTCCACTCTATTATTTATGATTCATTAACCAGCTTCCCTGTCATATGCTCAGGAATGAGTTCAAGGCACTGTACTCTCGGCAGAGCATTTTTCAATTCCTTTTGTAAATACTCTTCATCATCCGTGAACTTTTTTGTGAGATTGGTACAGATTTTTATTGCAGTATCCTCATCCTCAACCAGCTTGATTCTGCCAAATACAATTACGCTGTTAATATTTAAAGCCCAATCGTCGTCTTTCCGATAGCCTTCATCCCAGGTGCAAAAGCTGACTTTATCACAAGCCTTAATTGCATCAATCTTGTGACCTTCCTTAGCCCCATGAAAATAGATTTTCCCATCCTCTTCACAATACCACTGGTTAATCGGTAAGCCATACGGATAACCATCCTCGCCAATCAGGGACACTACTCCTCTCTTTGAATTTTTCAGCACCTCAATGCACTGTTCATCTGTAATCTGTTGCTTAAATCTTCTCATCTTTCTAAACATAGTACACCTCAATCCTTTGCTAATAATTTTAATCCTGCAATTCCAACTACAATTAAAATAACACATATAACCTGTGGAACTGACAATTTCTCATTAAAAAGAAAAATCCCAAGCAGCGTAGTACCCACGATTCCCATGCCTGTCCACATAGCATAAGCTGTTCCCAAAGGAAGCTGCCTAAGTGCGATCGACAAAAACACAGCACTGGCTATATATCCCACACCGGTAATAATTGATGGGATAAGCACAGAAAATCCGTTAGACATTTTCATTGTTACCGCCCATGTTATTTCAAGAGCTCCTGCAATAAACAGATAGATCCATTTCATTAGAAAACCTCCATATAATTAAATACGCCATTCCCCTGCCTGCTAAGACCTAACGGTAAAGGAATGACGTTTATCCCACTACTCGGTAGCAATGGGCGTCTTTTTAATTCAACTGTTCTGATGTTACTTAATAATTCGGGTTATTTCAATCTACCAATATCCATACTTACTGGATTTTCAGATAATCCTCTTCTGCCACCGATTCATTATATCGGTGACACCGGAAGTCTCTGCTACACTTATTTCTGTCGTAGGCGCATTTACAGTTTCTTTATCCGATGATACTTCAGCACATCCAACAAGCCTAATACAGTAAATGCTGAGATAAGTAGCATTGAAATTATTTTCTTCATCAGGCACCCTTTCTTATTTTCTTATGAAATCTTTATCCTTATCCGGCATACTGTTGTCAGAGACATACCTTTCTACAGTCATATGAAGATCATATTTTTCGCGAAGTTCCATGATAGTCTGCATCATAGGTGAAGCATGATGGACATCAATAGACTCCTGATCCTCCCAACTATCTATCAGAAGAATTGTCTCAGGGTCATCCAAAGACTGATAATACTCATACTTAAGATTTCCTGCCTCATTTCGTATTTTTTCAACCGTTCCGCTTTTTGTCATTTCCTCTGCAAATCTTTTTGCAGCACCATCTGTTCCTTTATAACGTAAATTAACTGTAATGCTCATCATAGACCTCCAATCACAGATTTTTACCGGTTTCATATGCTTCAGCCATTGCCTTGGTACTCACCACTTCGCCTTTTTGCCAGACGCCTTCTCCCCATATTGTTTTCTTTACAGTATTTCCAAGATGGACAAAAATCGTCTTAAGCTCCAATTCTACAAGTTCCAAACCTTTTTTTCCATCATGACCGGTAATAATAAGATACACATCGTGTCCTCCCAGGTCCTGCCACTTTGGAAGAAATCTGTCTATGACAGTTTTAAGCATGCCATTCATAGTTAAAAAATATGTTGGAGTTGCAATTACAAGTACATCTGCTTTACTGATTTTCTCAAGTATCTCTGACATATCATCCTGAATAACACATTTTCCTGTTTTAAAGCAAGCATAACAGGCACGACAGAAGCTAATGTTATTATCATATAGATAAATCTTCTCCGCAGAGTTTCCGCTTTCTATTGCACCTTTCTTAAATTCATCGCATAAGATATCTGAATTTCCCTGCTTTCTCGGACTTGCTGACAATATCAACACATTTTTCATTATCATAGCCCCTTTCCAAAGTGAATCTTATTTGTTATGTGCTCGCTAACATTAGATTTACTTGTATGATACAGATCTGCTAGCTGCTGCTGAGTGAGCCAAACTGTCTCATCCTCGAGTCTGACATCTATCTTGGTTACTCCATCATCTGAGCTGTATATTAAATTTCACCTTTTTCTTCGGCCATATAAAATCCGCCTCGTAAAACTTCGTAACTGAAGTCTCTATTAATCTATTTTGCGGTCATATAATTTGACCGCAATTAAACTCTGCAATAAAGCATAACATAAATTCACAGGCATTAACATCGTTAGATACAAACATGAATGTCGTCTGTCGCCCTTATTTTATGCAGGAATTATACATTTTGTTAACATATCATCAAGCAAGATATACTGCAAGATATTATCTCTTAACGGCAAAATACATAATCCCGTTGATGGTATGAATCACAAAAAATGGAACCGCCGTCCCTGCCAACAGGTAATTTCTCTGCCAAAGTCCTAAAAACAAATAGTACAACGGAACAACGGCAAACTGAGTGATTATGATCAGCCATCCATACTGTGATCTGCTTCCGCACTTTGATCATTCGTGATCGTACTGTTTTGCGGTGCAGTATTTTCTATACTGTTATCTGTGCTTCCACATCCGCCAAGACCTATTACCATAAGTGCTGTAAGAAGCAGACTTAGAATTCTCATTTTTTCTTCACTATCATTTCCTACGTCAAAAACCGCCTAACATTCTCGTTTTCACTGATCTTCACCTCAACCCTTTTCAAAATCAGGTTTCCAGCCTGCGAACTGTTTAAGCTGCTCTTCTGTCCTGTGATAATATCTCTCATTCTTATCAAGCTCCGCAATCTTAGCCATCTCTTCGTCCGTCAGCTTAAAATCGAGAATGTTGAGATTATCTTTGATATGATCTTTCGTTTTACTACCGGGGATCACCACAAATCCCATCTGTGTATGCCAGCGAAGAATGATCTGTGCCGGAGACTTTCCGTACTTCTTTCCAAGTTCGGCAAATACCGGTTCATTTATAAGGCTCTTATCCCCGTGACCCAAGGGATACCAGCTCATAAGCTTGATGTCACACTTATCGAGATTTTTTCTTAGTTCCTTCTGGGTAAAATATGGATGAGCCTCTACCTGGATAAACTGGGGTGCGATCTCCCACTTCGTTTCAAGCTCCTCGATATACTTTCCTTCAAAATTTGAGATACCGATGCTCTTTGCCTTGCCTTCCTTATAAGCCTTCTCAAGCTGTCTGTATCCTTCAAGCCAGTTGCCTGCTGGCTGATGGATATAAAGAAGGTCTACGTAGTCAACCCCAAGGCGCTCCAAAGTTTCATCCACAGCATTCGGATTCTCATATTCACTGGGCCAGAGCTTTGTGGAGAGAAAGATTTCTTCCCTCTTTACTCCGCTGTCCTTCATACCTCTTCCTACTGCCCGTTCGTTTACATATGCATTGGCAGTATCAATGAGACGATATCCCATCTTAAGCGCTTCTCTTACACTGTTTTTCGCATCGGCAGGCGAAAGCATAAATGTTCCGATTCCAACTACAGGACATTCCAGTTTGTTATTAAGTGTTACATATTCCATTGCATGATCCTCCATTCATTAATAGGTTGACGCTTTTGAACTCGTCAGTTTCCATGTTCCGTTTTGTTTATTCATTCCCTCTGCTCAGCCGGATCCTGCATCCTGATCACCTTGGCAGGTACGCCTCCGACTACCGCGTAATCCGGTACATCCTTGGTAACCACAGCACCTGCTGCTACAACAGCATACTCACCGATGGTCACGCCCGGGCAGATGGTCACATTCATCCCGATCCAGGCATTCTTCTTAATGGTAACTTTACCGTAGGTATAGATCGCATGACGTTCATTCGTATCATGATTGATGGTTGCGACCCGAAGCCCGGGGGCCGCCATGGATCCGTCTTCGAATTCAATACCGCCGGATGCAGACAGTATTGCTGAATGATTTATGAAAACGCCCTTTCCAAATTTCACCCTGTTCCCGAAATCGCAGATAAAAGGTGTCAGGATCCTCACATCAGTAGGTCCGCCCTGTTCCATCAGATCAAAAACATATCCCTTTTCGCTATCCATCTCTGTCACTGTCCTTTTTTAGATCAAACCGTTTGCCGCAAACCACTTCTTTACTACATCCCCGGAATCAGCTGCCTTAGAGCCAGTGATCGCAAGTCCGCTCTTTACCGTTGCTCCTTTGGCAGACTTTTTAATATCACTCTCACTGGATCCCATTCCGCTTCCTTCATTGGTACAAAGGGGAAGGATCGTCTTTCCGGTGAAGTCATATCTTTCCAGGAAAGTTGCGACTGCCATCGGGAAAGTTCCCCAATAATTCGGGTAACCAAGAACGATGGTGTCATACTCATCGATGCTGCCTAAATAATCAGTAAGCTCGGGTCTTGCATTATTCTGCTTGTCCTTCTTCGCTTCATCGATGCAGGTCATGTAAACCGGTGAATAAGGGTCCTTCATCTCGATCTTAAATGTATCCGCATCGATCAGCTCCTTCATGATCCCTGCTACGATCTCGGTGTTCCCGACCTTTACGTATCTCATTGCTCCGCCAAAATAGTTCTCATCTGCTCTTGAAAAGAATGCTATCAGTGTTTTTGCCATCGTGTTATCCTCCGTTATTCGACCTAAGGGGTACCGCTTGCGGTGGATGCCTTTGTAAGCCAGCCCACATTTTCCTATCAGGTAAAACTGTTGGAAGATGAGGTCGGCTTTAAGATATTTGAAAGGGACGGCAAGGGAGCCGCACTCACTCCTGCCGGTCAGCAGTTCGTAACGTATCTTTCCGGTATACGTGAGGATATGAAGAGAGCAATAGAACAGGGGCAGAATTTCAGTGCCAGGTATACTGACAACATAACAGTTTCCATGATGGTCAGACAGGCCATATATTTCCTGCCTGAGGCGATTCGCATATTTGAAAAGGAGCAACCCGGTGTTCAGGTCACTCCTCTGTTTCAATACGATAATGGTGTAGAGAGTTTTTTAAAGGATGAGTCCGATGTCCTCTTTGCGCTCATCGAACAGACTAAGCATATCCCGGGGATCAGCGTACACAAGCTCTTTGATTCCGGGATTTACCTTATTGCTGATAAAAACGATCCGCTGGCAAAAAAGAACCTCATCACAGATGAAGATATCTACGGACGCACACTCATGGTAGGAGGTGGCTCTCCGAACGCTTTACGTAGTGTCCAGCAGAAGCTCATCGCCTCCGGGAAGATCGAATATTTTAACAGTCCCGATCACGACTCTACTCTTGTAAATGTTGCATCCGGCAAAGGCATCTGCCTTGCTCCCGGATTCTTAAACGACCATAGCGGACAGTTTGCATGGATCCCTTATGACTGCAAGGAATGCTTTCACTGCGTTCTCTGCACTCACAAGACGGATAGCCGAGAGAGCCTTGCCGCATTTATCAAGACGCTTCAAAAGCTGTACAATGATGCAGTGGCCTTCCCACTTTAACTTCTGCTTTTCCGCTCTAAATCCCTAGAAGGTGGAGCGTTATGCTGAAAGTTATTTAGTTCTCGTTCAATCCGTGAACAGTAAAGATTGTATTCTTCTCAAACATCCCTACAGCAAATGCCAATTTGAAATAAAAAGGCATATTCTCATAGGCTTCAAAACTTGTGCGCTGTAAAAATTCATCTACAGATAACTCTTCAACATAACCATAAGGATTTACTACAGTTATCTTGTCATTAGGAATATCCATCCCAACAAGCAGGGAATAATGTAGCGTCCACACATCACCATACTTAGCTGCCCACTCAAATGGCACAGGGATTCCTCTTGCCAGGTTTTCATAAGCTACATCTATCAGTTCCGTATTTGCCATGTATTTATGGATGGACGTAGTATACTCCGGAAAGCGCTTGTTCATTTCTTCGCAAAACTTATCTCCTGTTGAGGTTATGACCTTGCCATATTCATTGTACAGATCCTCTTCTGTCAGATGCCCCTCATTCCATGCAGAAAACATCTCAATACAAGCATAACCACAGGAAACATCCTGAATTATTACCTCTACTCCATCAACATATACCGGAGTGCTATATTTATCATCTTTATATATAGACGAATATTCAGTTAGAATTCTTTCTGTCTGAATCCGTAGCTTTATCAAAAGTCCCACCAGCACAACAATAATCAGCGTTATAAAAATGAAAATACTGCGAATTGCTTTTTTCAAATAATACCTCCCTTGTAAAAAGAAATAGCCTTGAAATTGTAGCTCTGTGTCCCAAGCACCGCCATCCTGGCTCCACTTTTATCTGCCACCTCCAGGATCTTTTCTAGAAGAGCCGTCCCCTTCAGGTTCTATAGAACGATATTTATCTTCTACTATATCCGTTTTTAAACAATAAAAAAAGACATCTGACAATTATATCCGCCAAAACATGTTTACCATCCGAAAGTAGCACTGGTATGCTTCATTGTGCTTCTCCTGTTATCTCTTTGGCAAGTTCCAGAATTTCAAAGGCATATTTTTCCTTACCCTTTTTAAGGAGCTTCTTGTATAAAGGATAGTTGATGCCGCAGATTGCAGCACCTACTATTCCAAGAAGCACCCCAAAGACCAGGAAAATTTCTCCTGTTCCAAAGACGCTAAGTCCAAAACACATCCCTGTTCCAAAGATTAAAGTCCCAATAATTCCAAGCGTCATGGCTGTTATAAATGCCGGAAGCTTTGCTCTTTCATCAAGCTTTTTTAGCTGCCTTACCTTATTTGTTTCCTTTGGCATGTAATCCTTTGCAACACTTTCTGCATAAACCTTATCTAAATCGTTCATCGTATTCTTCTCCTTCTTTTCTCTTGAATGTCCTTTTTATGCGATCTTTCCTGTTTCTTTGAGCCATCTGATCTCGTCACGTATGGTCTCTCTATATGACCTTGTGGTATAACCCAGATCCTTACTTGCTTTACTTGAATCAAATCGGTTGTTTCTTGCAAGGTTGTAAACGGAGAATGTTGTCATAAGAGGCTTTTCTCCAGTCTTCTTAGCCTTTTTCTCAAGTACCCCGGCAATCAGGTTTGCTACTGATATTGGTAAAAAGAACTTCATCTGCTTGCAACCGCTCTCCTCTGAAACAAGCTTTGTAAAATCCTTAAAACTAACAGGCTCATTTCCAAGGATGTAGCACTCTCCGCTTTTGCCCTTATCAGCTGCCCCAATGAGTCCGTCAGCCAAATCTCTTACATCACACAGATTAAAGCTTCCATCGATTCCTGCAGGCATCTCGCCATTGATGATGTCAACTAAAGTCTTGGTGGTCTCGCCCATTGCAAAATCCTCAGGTCCAAGGATTCCTGACGGGTGTACCACACAGGCGTTAAGGCCTTCCTTTGCAGCTTTGAGCACCACGTTTGTTGCCATAGCCTTTGACAATGAGTAGCAGCCTTTGATTCTCTCAGGATCAAGGGGAATAGATTCTTCGCACTCTCTTATGGTTCCTTTTTCTTCCTCAGGTATTGCTCCTGTCGATGAACAGTAGACAAGCTTTGATACATTGTGCTTCCTGCACATCTCTATGATGTTTTCTGTTCCTCCGACATTTACATCCATAACCTTCTGACTATAATCAGGATTTACTGTTACGATGCTCGCTATATGAAGCACAATTACTTCCGTATCTTCAGGTGTCTCAAATAATCTTTCCAGGTCATCTTTGTTACAAAGATCGCCGTATGCTATTTCAACTTCCTCAGGAAGATATTTTGCTGACTTGTCGCCTTCAAGGACAAACGCCCTTACTTTTTCATTTCTTTCAACAAGCTTTCTGCAGACTGTGCTTCCAAGAAATCCTGCTGCTCCTGTTACCAGATACATCTTATTTGTTTTGCTCATTTATCTTTTCCTTTCTTATTCTCAATTTGTTTTTTTGCTCTTTGCTTTGAGCTTGAAGTCATTATAGGAAAATGAGCACGCAAAAAGAACAACACTTTTTGCAAAATGTGTTGATTTCGGGAGTACAGGTCCCGACACGTTTTGTAAAAAGTGTTGATTTGTAAATTCGATATAGTGTTTTTACTGCGTTATGGCTTGATGATACACTTCTGTATGACGCTTATGATCTCATCTTTTGACTCGGTGCATCCACCTCGTACCCACTCAGTGACAACTCCGATAATGCCCTTAAGATAAAAGACCATGATAAGTGGCTGTTCTTTTTGGGGAACTCCAAACCTTGTAAGAATGGGGCCGAATATTGTTTTAAACCAGGTTTCATAGGTCTTTTCTGCGCCCATCATTTCGTTCTTTTCATACATCAGATAAAAGAGCTTGCGGTTCTCTTCCACAAAATCCAGATATGGCATCAGATACTTGGGTGTTACAAGAAATAGCTCATCCTCTTTTTTTTCATCAATATCAAGTGCTCCAGGCCCCTCAGCACCAAAGCGCCCAAAGAAATCTTTATATACAGCTTCCACCGTTTCATGCAGAAGATCATTTACATTATCATAGTGAAGATAAAAGGTGGATCTGTTAACGCCAGCGGTTTCACATATCTCCTTAACAGAAATAAGTTCAAAATCTTTACTGTCAAGAAGTGTCAGTAACGCTGTATGCATTTTTTCCGCTGACTTAAAATACTTGCTCTCATTCTTGTTCATAGCAAAGCACTCCTAACACCTGTAGACTCATATATTCCCGAATAAAGTTCGGGAATATATGACAAATAGGCCATTCCAGTGCGACTACGTCGCAGGGCCTATTTGCACTTGTATCATATTCTCACGAAATGCGCAGCGTAGTGCGCATTTCTATAATTTCATCTAAGAAGTCATGATCTCTTACTGCTGGAACAACCATTCCATAACTGCTATACAGTTATAGGCGTAGTCGAATGAAGCCATATGGTATGAAGCTCCGCCTCCGGCGCCTCCACCATTTCCGCCCATCATTCCTTGAGGCTTCTCGCCGGTCATTTCCATTGCCGGCTTATCTTCACTTACATCTGAAGAAGCGTCTGTAGCAGCCTCGGGATTTGAAAGGCCTCCTTCTTCAGAAGAACTCATCTGCCCGCCGTTTCCTCTTTCGCCA
The DNA here is from genome assembly GCF_000703165.1 of Butyrivibrio sp. AE3004. NCBI lineage: Bacteria > Bacillati > Bacillota > Clostridia > Lachnospirales > Lachnospiraceae > Butyrivibrio > Butyrivibrio sp. AE3004. Next base: position 541,995 of record NZ_JNLQ01000002.1, on the reverse strand, counting down.
AAGCTGCCATCTCCACCGCCCATGGGTGAATTGCCTGTTCCTGCATCAATTGTTCCTGTTTTCCAGGATATGAAGTATGCTCCTGTAGCTTCTCCACTGAGTAATTCTGATGCAGCTGATGAAAGCTCATCTGCCGACCATGTTCCGTCCCATTGTGCATATGTGTAGGTGACGCCATCTGCGTCATATCTAGCCATAAGGTCCTGCGCTCCGGTCCATGCACTTGTATCATCTTCAGCTGCAAAATAAACGAAGGTCTGCCCCTCCAGATTTGAAAGAAGTTCCGTACACCACTGACCATCAACAAACATACACGCAGCATATAAATCCGGGTATTCCGATGCAAGTATGAGTGTCGTCATGCATCCCATGGACTGACCTGTTCCATAGATTCTATCAGTATCTACTGCGTACTCATCTGACATGTAATCAATAAATCTCTTGGTAAGCTCAACATATTCTGTTGTACTATATCCATCATGGTCATCAAGAATTGTTTCAGGATATGTTGGTACAGCTACTATGGTCGGATATACTGACTGCCATTCTGATGTTGCCCATACAAGACCGCCAAGCCCCTGTGTAAGCGAATACTCAGCATCGGTTCCTGCAGTTGTCGAATCACCTATGAACACAACCATGGGGTATTCTGAATTTTCATCATATCCTTCAGGCAGGTACAGATTATAAGTTATAGAAAGATCCGTCTCCTCATCAGTATAAGTGAGCTGGTCAAAAAGATCTGTATATGTCTCCACAAGACCCTCTTCATCTTCAGCAAGTGTGTTACTGACAAGACCCAACTCTACAGCAGAACCGGTATCTTTAGTTGTTTCAGTTTCTGCAGCAGAATCTGAAGCTTCTTCTTTTACCTCTTCAGAAGAAGCACTTTCTTCCTGAGTACTTTCCGATGAATCGGTCTGGATACTGTCTACCTGCTGAGCCTGGCTTCCACAAGCTACTGCAGATACGGTTATCGCACATGTTGTCAAAATAGTTGCCAATTTCTTGAACATTATAAAAATCCTCCATATATTTGTTCCTGTTCATCATAAAAGTTTTGGAGTATTTTATATTGCGAGCTACCATTCGCAGTAAGCATATTCACTGAATCAAAACGTGCCCTGTTCTCAACTTACAGTCTCATTATAGACGAGTTAACTTAATCCAACCTAAAGAACCAATAAATATATTCTAAAATCATTAGTTACTTATTTTCTCTTCAAGCTTCTTGCGCTGTCTTCTTTCATAGATTGTATTCCCGGGATCTCACCTATCTGATCTTAGAATTGCATACCAACTGGAATCATTAAGTCCCTGGTTGTTAATATCTGAGCTACGGAGTGTCCCTTCGTACTTCATTCCACATTTTTTCATGACCATACCGGAGTGTGGATTATTAACATCATGCCTTGATTCGATACGATTTGCTTCCACCTTGTCAAAAAAGAAATCTATGACTGCTTTTAATGCTTCAGATGTAATCCCCTGATTCCACCAGCGCTTTCCGATACAGTATCCGATATGGATCATGTTTATACTCTCTTTCATGCCAACTGCAGAGATACTGCCTATCGGTTCATCTATTTCTTTTAGAACAATGGCCCACTGATAGTACTTTTCATCCTTATATGAATCCACCCACTGTTTTAAAATCTCTTTTGTAACATCCACCGTTCCATGAGGTGGCCAAGTCAGATACTTAGTAACTTCTTCATCATTTGCCCAGTTCTTAAACATGGCATCGGCGTCTTCACTCTTGAATTGTCTCAGTATAAGCCTTTCTGTTTCGATTGTCTGTGTCCCACAATGCTTCATCTTATCCTACTCTCCCTTTTTTCCTATCATCTTTTCCGACAACTTATGGATTATCATACCTTTTTTCAGACAAAAATAAAATAGCTCCGGACATCAACTAATCAAATCTTGATTCCAGAGCTATTACAATCATCCCTCTTTTACTGCGTCCAGAGGAAAGGGTATTACATTTGATGGTTCATTTTGCTGTGCTATCCATAGCGTCAGTTTCTGCTGCATATTCATCCAGCTTTCCGGAGATGTATTAGTTGCCTTGCTTATCCTTATGGCCATTTCCGGGCTAAGAGAAGCTTTCTCATTAACAAACTCTGACAATGCTTTTCTACTTACTCCTAGCATTCTCGCTGCATCGGTGACTGTGAGATTCAATGGTTTCATTACATCTTCCAAGAATACATTTCCTGGATGTGTCGGTCTTCTAGTCATGTGTTTTTCCTCCTTCCTCAGTGATAGTCCATGTAGTCTACAAGAAATGCATCCTGACCCTCAAAGTAAAAAGTCATTCTCCAATTACCATTTACTGTAACAGACCACATATCCTGCTTATCACCTTTAAGTGTATGTAATCTATACCCAGGCAAGTTCATATCTTGAGCACTGGTGCTGGCATCCAATCGGTCAAGCATTCTCGCTAATTTCGGTGCATGATCTGGCTGAATTCCCTTCTTTGAACCAGTTTCATAGAAGTCTTTTAAACCTTTATGTGCAAACGATTTTATCATGTCATTATTATAACCTGTAACGTTACAGGTGTCAAACTCCCTTTCTGTTTGCGCTTATCCTTGGATCGTCATCCGCTGGCTGGTTACTGACATAAGAAAAGCGCCAGACCCATGAGTTTTAATTCTCATGAGCTGACGCTCAATATGCCTTTATTCTTTTGCAAAAGAAATGGACTCGGAGGTGAGGTGTTTTTGTTTTCCTCATTTCTTTGTCCATTGTAAATATAACACACTCAAAAACGCCTGAAAACAGACAGCAAGCGGACATTTTACAGACATTATGCGGACATTTTGCAGACATTTAAGAAATCTGCGTTTCAAATACTTCTCCTATATCACCATCAATGCATATACTTCTATCTGCAATTTCCTCTGGGCAGAATGATTCACCATAATTTAAGCAGGCATATACCGCTTTCTCATTTGCCAGCGTCATCTGCCAGAATGGATACTTTATTATAACAGGGGTGTTGGCTCCCACTCCAAGTTCAAGATAAAGAACGTGAAGATTCTCATGTCTACGAATAAAATCAGAATATGCTGCAGATGCCCTATTCAAATGGCACAGTGCGTATGCGTGCAGCAACCAACAGTGTTCAGCTGGTTACTGACCTTTTAATGGCAGATGTAAAGAAAAAAAGTGATCACAGGATTCTATTCCGCAGACTTGGTATCTGTGCCTGTGATGTAAAAAGCGACGAAGGAATATTTCAGATGGATCTGTTTACAGATTACGATGCACTAAACAGAGAAAAAAGACTTCATGCTGCCCTTTTGGAAGTCAGGACAAGGTATGGCGCAAATGCACTTCTTAAAGGAACAAATCTCCTTGAAGGTGCAACAACTATAGAGAGAAATAGGCAGATCGGAGGTCACAGAGCTTAAAGCACAGCCTCCGGTCTATTAGAAACGGAGGAATCAGATGAATAGCGAAAGTTCTGTGATAGAAATACCTTCCAATTTCAGATACAGAGATGTCTTTTTAAAGGGAAAACCAAAGCATGATAAGACTGACAGCTTTTCCATAAAACATCCGGCAATGGATCTTGGAAGAAGAGCCAAGATATTCAGTCCCTTTGATGCTCTTAAAGGTTTTAGCGATGAGCTTGCAAAATCCGAGCAAATGAATGAAGACTACTTTGCCGATAATGGTTATGAAGATATAGATGAATATCCATAGGAGTTAAAACGATATGTGTACCAGATATGCGCTGGAGAAGGATCTCCCGGAGTTAAAAGATATAATTGAAATAGCTTTACGGTCATCTCTAACCAGTAAATTTGTAGATACCTACGCAAGGCCGCTGATCACTGATGGAGAAGTACGCCCAACAGATATAGTTCCTGTAATAGCCCCCAATGCCAAAGGTGTAAAAAGTGTATTTCCCATGCAATGGGGCTTTCTTGCAAGAGACGGTAAACGGAGCCTTTTCAATGCCCGTGTTGAATCCGCTATGGAAAAGCCCACCTTCAAGGACGCCTGGAAATCACACAGATGCATCATCCCAGCTTCTTATTACTTTGAGTGTGAACATTTCAAAAGCGCAGATGGCAGGGTCAAGACCGGTGATAAATATGCCATACAGCCAAGAGGCTGCACTGTGACCTGGCTCTGCGGTCTTTACCGCATCGAAGACGGCTATCCTGTATTTGTGGTTCTCACCAAAGAGCCAACAGCAGAGCTCTCCAAAATCCATGACAGGATGCCACTTATGCTTCCAAAAGAAAGAATAGATGAATGGATAAGCCCTGCATCAGATCCGGCTGAAATTGTTCCGTTTGCTTTATCAGATATGGTTATGGAAAAAGCTGGTGTCTTTTGAGGATCAGTACATCACTGCATCCTCTGCAGTGAATCCACCAATTGAACCTGCCTTGACCTGGATACATGCATAGCTTAACTCTGAATCTTCCGCAGCAAGAAACTGTCTCTTTCCTTCAGGTGAAATTCTAACCACATCACCTTTAGCGATTTCAACATCCTCTCCATCAATTACAGCCTTACCCTTTCCGGAAAGAATAAGATAGATTTCCTCATTATTTTTATGTGAGTGTACAAAGGGAACACCTGCTCCTGCAGGAAGATGATTGATACTTATCTCTGCTCCCGTTAAACCAAGAGCATCATGAAGTTCTGTTCTAGGAGCCTCTGTTACGTTTACTTTTTTGAAATTTGACATTTTTGTTTTCCTCCATGTATTTGATATTTGTTTTTGTTTGTTGTATCATCATTTTATCCCTTAGGCAATTTCAAACAAGTACGAACATTTATAATACATAGTCACATTTTTGATACTTTTGCGGAAATACAAGGAGAAAATTTTAATGAAAAGCATTTACGGTCAATGTCCTTATGCCACAACTCAAAGAGTCCTTCAAGGTAAGTGGGCCATAGTTATACTCTTTCAGCTTAGTACAGGAACACAACGTTTTAACGAACTTGAAAGGAATATTCCGGACATCACCAGAGCTATGCTGACCAGACAGTTAAGACAATTGGAAAATGACAAACTGATAACCAGAAAGGTATATGCCGAAGTTCCTCCCAGAGTTGAATATAGTCTTAGCGAAATGGGCGAAAAATTCAGGAAGGTCTTGGATCAGATTGAACTTTTCGGCTTTGAATATATTAAAGAAATAGAAAAAGCTGAAGGTTGAGCCCTCAGCTTTTTCATTATTGTAAATTGTTGTCCATCAAAAGAGCTTCTTTCCATCTGAAAAAGCCTCTCCGACTCTTCCGGACACCTTATAATAACCATGTGTGTAAGGATCAAAGGCTATAGCTTCAAGAGAATCTATATTAACCTTCCTCTTACTTCTTCGTGGTAAAAGTAATCTACGATTTATCGATTGCATATGCAAATAATCATACTACCAGAATAGGTACCTGTCACTGGGAACAATCGTTCACAGTGACAGGTACCTATGGTGGGCATTTATCTTTTTAACTTTCTGGTAATATCACCTTCATAATCTAAAATTCTTCAAGAACAAACAGCTTATTCAAAGCATCATATACTTTCTGCTCATCCTTACCTTCAATATAGAGATCAAGTTTTAAAGATTGTGGCAAACAAGATGATTGCAATAAACTTGATAACTTCTTCCGGCATGCCGGCGGCCATAAAGGCACTTACAAGCGATCCCATTAATGAAGGCATCTGATCAACTGCAGTCCTCAATGCAGTATTTGCAAAAAAGAGCTTAACTCCTATAAAACCTGAGATTTCCATCGTGGCCATACCTAAGGCAATCGGTACAAGGGCCTGTATCCAGCCAATAGGTTTAGGTATCTCCCTTTTTATCATCCTGTAATATAGTATTCCGCATACTAAAACCGTAATAAGTAAAGACAAAATTGTAGAAAGAGTCATGCATGTCCTCCAATATATTTTTCCATCAACACCAGATTTACATGGGGTAAACCGTTATAGATTGTAGGTAAAATAGAAAGCTCTTTATATCCAAGTTTACTGTACATTTTTCGTGCAATAATATTTAGTTCGTTTGTATCTATCCTAAGTTCGGAACAACCATTATGTAATGCATAATCCTCATAAAATCTGAGAAACTGCTTGCCGAGTCCCATCTTTCCCGATCGAGGTGATATTGCAAGTGTATGCAGCACACACACCTTATCATCTTCCACCTCATGCTCCCATTTGACATTATTATATATATCCATCTGAACCTTATTTATGATTCCTGAACCAAGGACAATGCCGTCCTTTTCAATAACAAAAAGGTCATCTCTTTTCAAAGCCTCTTCTGCCGTCTCTTTTACAGGATATATCCCCCTGATCCACCCAACAGAAATTATCCCTGCTTCCTCTGCCTGATGGATCTCATCATAGATATTTTCTACTGCATCAAGGTCCGATTTCACTGCTTTACGTATCATGATCTAAGCTCCTTTTTAACATTCTCAAACATCGTATGTCCATCCATGTTCGCCATGATAGATCATCTGTCTTGTCATGCCGCCGTCTATACAGATATTCTCACCCGTGATAAAACCGGCTTTATCAGAACATAGGAACTTCACCATTTCAGCGATATCTTCCGGCGTTCCTACTCGTCCTACAGGCTGCTGTAAGGCATCTGCTCCTATGATTTCAGTATCAGTCGTATCTATCCATCCCGGTGAAATACTGTTCACTCTGGCTTTTCCTGCAAGGCTGATTGCTAGGGCATGTGTTAATGCAGCTATCCCGCCCTTTGCCGCAGTATAGCTTTCTGTTTTAGGCTGGCTCATCCTGTCACGAGATGATGATATATTTATAATAGATGCTCCATCTGACAATACAGGCATCAATAGCTTCGTAAGGTAAAACGGAGCTGTCACGCCAACGGAAAGGGCATATTGAAAGTCCTCGTAACTGCATTCATCAATTCCTTTCATGATTGGAAGCGCATTATTGATGAGATAATCTACATGTCCGGACTGTTCTATGACATGTTTTGCAAATCTCTCTAATGTATCCTTATCTCCTACATCACCCACGAACCAGTCCCCGAGTGTTTTATCAATAATGTGCACGGTAACACCATCAGCACGAAACGATTCTGCTACAGCTTTTCCAATGCCGTGAGCACCACCTGTAATTACAGCTACTTTACCATTGGTCATAACGATCTCCATCTTCAAAAAAAGCCGCCTGCAATTATTACAGGCAGCTCTAAAGAATTTTAAAATTTTTTTGTTTCTTTGGGATTTTTTGGTTTTTGGTTTTTAGCGTCAAACACTTGTAAAACCATATTTTTTTAAACAAAATAATTTTGACCCATAAACCCCTACTATTACTGGCTCTGTAATGTTTTGTTTTTTTAAATAAAATCTACAAAACAATGATATACACCTATACAATAATATAATAGTTTTGTTTGTTTTTTACAGTAAAATATGTCATAAGTGGTAGATAAATGGTTTATTTCAAATTTGCTAATCCAATACTCCCCTTATCGAATCATCGAAGCTTTCTGTGATTAGAGTGGTCTGTTCTCCGTTAGATTGGTACCCCTCTATGATTTGGTGGTTATCTTGTTTAAGTTGCTCAGCTGAACAATTAGAATCATCAAGCCTTGTTTCGATATCAGAGCCATGTGATTTTATTTCTTCAAAATGCGAATCTATATATTCATCTGACATAGCAAGGCAGATGAATCTTATCGACTGAAGATACTGCTCCCCAAAACTATTCCTCCAATCAAAAGGTATATAGCAGCCTTCAACAATAAGGTTCTGCTCATTCTCAATAGCAGTCTTTATTATCTCTCGAACGATTGGCCAAAGATAGTCTGTAAGTTCATCATCGTCTTCTGGGGTGAAATCAGTAATGCCGCTACGAATAAGTCCCATTTTCAAATGGTCAATTGAAAAATAAGGGTATTTGTATTTCTCAAGCATCCGTTGTGCCAGAATCGTTTTCCCGACATGGGATGCTCCCGTTATAATTATTACCATCTTTACCTCCGCAACTGGAATTTGTGCGATTAACTTCCGGTTTATTCTTCCATCAAGGATTATGAATTACATTTCTCTTTCCACTATTGGCAGTTCCTCTTACTTCTTCGTGGTAAAAGTAATCTACGATTGTTGGATGTCCTTTCTCTACTCTCTCATACGGAGTTTCATTATCAACAAACCTGCAATCATACTTTTTAGCCAGCTCTTCTGCTTTCTTTTCCAGCGCTTCAAAATAGCTGCGGTTCTTTTTGTTATAAATTTCGTCATACAGCGGCACCAGATCCGGATGTTTATCGGAAATGTATTTCATGATATCTGCCTTAAAACCTCCGCGAAGATTCAGATTCTCAAGCCATACAAGGTCACACTGATCTTTTGTCCTGTCTATGATTGCTTCTATATCCGTAATCCCCGGGAAAACGGGTGAAATGAAGCAAATTGTACGAATGCCTGCCGCATATACCTCTTTCATTGCAGCAAGCCTTCTTTCTATGCTTACTGCCGCATCCATATCATCTTTAAACTCTTCATCGAGAGTATTGATTGACCATGATACTGTAAGTCTGCTATTTTCATTGATCTCTTTTAGCAGATCCAGATCTCTTAGTACAAGGTCTGACTTTGTGCAGATAAGTATGTCCGCACCACTGTCCTTTAGTTCTTCCAGAAGTCTTCTTGTATTTTTATATGTTTCCTCTAGCGGATTATAACCATCCGTAACTGTTCCAATGATTACCTTCTGGCCGGCATACTTCTTTGGATTCTTTATTTCAGGCCAGTCTTTCACATCCATGAAAGTTCCCCATTCCTCCGTATGCCCTGTAAAGCGTTTCATAAAAGATGCGTAGCAGTATTTACAGGCATGGGGACACCCCACATAGGGATTCACCGAATATCCTCCAATAGGAGTATTCGATTTTGTCATTACACTTTTTGTTTCTATATGATTTACTTTGATTTCTGGTTGTTCCATATCCTCTGTTCCTCCAGCACTTTGTTAAAAGCATCCGGCATTTCCTGTATCATTTCTTCTCCCATAATCGGAACAAGATCTTCTTTCCAGAATACAGGAATGTTCAGTTCATGAGCCTGTTCTGTCAATGAATAAGCCCACCCGGGATCTGTTTTAACAGTCCTGCTCTTTGCACCTGTCATGGTTCCCACCACAATCCAGTCAATGCCTGTAAGATCAACCTTACCCGGATCATCGAACAAAGGCTCAAAGGTAACATGATATTTTTTTGCCTTCACATTGCTCCGCAGTGCATCAATACGCCATAACTCAGACTTTCTCGTAACTGTAACGCCAAACCATGCATTATCAAGATCTGTTTCAAAAGACAGAAGATCCGGTCGTTTGGTAAGAAAAAGAAACTGGTGCTGAGGATTCTCTGCTATCTTTTTAAAGACTTCCTCTCTCCATTCCTCATGCCAGCCCGAGAGATCGCTCATGCCGGTCAGCAGAAAATTCTGCGGTTTTTTCTTTTCCATCATACGAAGCTTTCCTTGAAAAAACTGTGGCTTTTCAAAATCATCTATGATGTGATAACGCCTCGTATTGTTTCTGGCATAGCAGTACGGACATCCAACAGTGCACCCTATAACAAGATTCATGTTCTGAATCTGATCTTTAATACAGATACTCATTTGTCACTCCATTCCTCAAGGTTTACCCTGATGCGGTTAAGATACTCTTCAAACTGAAGAATCTCTTTATCCGTAAAATCACGATAATAAATATTCCCCATCTCATTGGATACGGAGTCATAAGCTTCTTTAAGTTCTTTGGCTTTATCTGTGAGGAACAGAAGAGTTTTTCTCTTATCAGCTTCATCAGTTTTGCGGCTTATCAGTCCGTTTTTTTCCATCCGCTCAAGCATGGTTGTAAGTGAAGTAATTGCAAGTCCGCTTTTCTCGGAAATAATTTTAATAGGAACACCATCTTCCTGCCATAAGACATAAAGAATCCTTCCCTGAGCTCCGTTAAATGCATCAATGTTTTTTTCTGCCAGTATCCTTTCAAATATACGATCACCCAGCTGTTTTATTTTTGTAACAAGAAATCCACCATTTGTCTTCATAATTAAATACTCCTATATCGTAGTTTTATACTACGATATAGGAGTATTTGTGTCAAGCACACATATCATAACTTCTGATAATCACGCCACCTGTGATTATCCAAAAGCTCATCTATATCACAGTTAATGCATACGCTCCTATTTTCTATCTCTCTGGGACAGTATGCCTCTTTGTAATTCAAGCATGCATATGTAGCTTTTTCATTTTCCATTGTCATTTGCCAGAATGGATACTTGATTATTACTGGTGTATTGCTGCCTACCCCAAGCTCCAGGAAAAGCACATGCAGGGTTTCATGTCTTCTAAGGAAATCAGAATAAGCCGCTGATGCTCTATGCCAGCCTTCATCTTCAAGGAATGTATCATCACTTCTAAGATTCATGGTAACATCACTACCATCAATCGGACACTTTGGAATCAAACTGCTGTCAATTTCCATTCTGACTCCACCACCAGATGGTATTGCAAAAATTCCATTCCCATCCTTAACAAATCCCTGAGATTCCATGGCATTCATCACCCAGTCTTCATTATTAAAGTTTTCCCTAATTGCAGGATTCAAACTTTGAAACAGACCATAATCTCCCTGAGTGTAAAATAATCTTTTCTTATCAAAGCCTGCTTTCTGAAAGCAATGATCCACGTTTGTAGTAATCACAAAGTAATCTTTATCCTTAACAAGGTTATAAAGTTTTGTATAAGTATCTTTAGGTGCATCAAGGTATCTGTTGATGTAGATATACCTTGACCAATATGCCCAGAACTCTTCCTTGGTTTTGTATGGGTAAAACCCGCCTGAATACATGTCTTGAAAACCATATTTTTCTTCAAAATCAGAAAACCACTTTTTAAACCGGTCTCCACTGTACGTAAACCCTGCGGAAGTAGAAAGTCCTGCCCCGGCTCCAATAACAATAGCATCAGCTGTCTTTATTTCTTCTTTTAATCTGTCAAGCTGCTCTGTATCATCATCTTTCCCAAGGGACATACCGCTGTTAAAGCTATGTATGGCACTTAAACCTTTTTTTATTGTTTCCTGATATCCATTTGGCTGAAACGATCTGATCTTAGCCGTTGTCATTATAAAACACTCCTTATACCTTAACCATTTAACAGTTTTTCATATATTTCAAAATCAAGATTCTTAAATACATTGAAAACAATCTTCATCTCACTGCCTGTCTCATCAAGCCAGTTTTTAACTGTCTCTACAGCAATCTCAGCAGCTCTCTGATTAGGAAACATGAATACTCCAGTAGAGATACAGCAAAAAGCTATCTCAGTAACTCCATTCTTATCCGCAAGATCAAGGCACGACTTATAGCAAGAAGCAAGCAAATCTTCATGCTTCTTTGTTAATGGTCCCTGAACAATTGGTCCAACTGTATGAAGAATATAATCACATGGTAGGTTGTATGCTGGAGTTATTTTGGCTTGTCCTGTAGGTTCCGGATGTCCCTGCTTTTTCATTATTCTAAAACATTCGCCGCGAAGCTGAATTCCAGATTTCGAGTGAATAATGTTATCCGCGCAGGAATGAAGCGGCTGAAAACATCCACACATACGGTCATTGGCAGGATTTGTGATTGCTGAAATCCTTAATGCAGTTATATCTCCCTGCCAAAGATATAATCTGTCATCGTTTTTGGTAGGAGTTAAATCATTCACATCTGTAATTTTTACAGAATTATTCTCTTCTTTAAGATATTCATCCTGAATATCAAGAAATTCCTGACTAATAGGCTTAGGTTCTCTAACATTCATAAGTGCTCTGAGCATATCTTTCTGCTCATTAGTATCATTAGGAATTGTATAGCCTTTATAATTTAAATCTTCATCCAGCAGTTGTTGAATCATCCATACTCTTTGCTCAGCATGATTCAAGAAAATCAACTCCTTTCTCTTCTGCCAATCTCTTAAATTCTCGGAACCTTTCCTTAGATGGAAACGCTATTTTTCCTCTAACTTTGCCCTCACGTTCCCATCTACTAATCGTCTCAACAGAAACTCCAACGAGCTCTGAAAATGCACGCTGTGACATTCCATATACATTTCTAAGAGACTTTATCTTAGCGCCAAATCCGTTTTGGCAAAAAACTTCATAATCATCAACCTTGGCCAGTTCCTCATCTATTGTGTCTAAATCAATCCCATGTTCTATAGCTACTTGTTTGATTTTTTCAAAATTTTCTCTTCCCGGTCTTCTGATTGTTCCTCTTTGAACTAATTCAGACTCCCAGATAAAAATAGTTTGCCTGCTTACTCCAATAACTTCTGCATACTTTTCTGCCGACATTCCACAGATATTTCTGATATATCTTAATTTCTTTCCACAACCTGTTACACAGAACCTATCGTAATCATCTTTGAATACATCAGGATTGTCATCTAAACTCTCAAGATTGATTTCTTTTGCTTCTGCAAGTTTCTTTAACTCATCGAAATACTGGCGCCCCATGATACATTGTCCTCGTTCCCATGTACAAACAGCATTTCCTGAACAACCTAGCATTTTACCAAAGTCATCAGTAAAAGCTCTGTACTGCAACCTAATATATCTAATCTTAGCGCCACTATTCTTCTCTACAAATCTTGAATACTCGTCCTTATAATAATCCGGATTAGCATTTAGCTTGTTAATGTCTATACCCTTTGCTTCTGCCACAAACTTTATCCTATTATAGGCCTTTCGAAGCGGTTTCTCAGTCATGGATTCCCAATTACATGATGATGTCCCACTTGTATATCCAATCATATTACAAAACTCTGTCTGTGTTACACCATAAGCAGAACGGATATATTTTATTTTTTCACCATAGTCTCCTGTTAAGAACAGTTCATAATCATCGATGAAGCTGTCTGGATCACTATTAAGACGGTTAATATCAATATTTTTTTCTTCAGCAATTTCTTTCAGTTTGTAATAGAATACTGAACTTGGATGGTACTCACCAATTTCTGCTTCCCAGCAGGATAAAGTCGATCGGGTAACACCAATCATTTTAAAAAACTCTTCCTGAGTTGCGTCACAAGCTCGTCGAATAATTCTTATCTTCTCTCCATAACCTGAAGCACAAAACCTTGCACTTTCATCAATAAAGATATCTGGTTCAACGTCAAGTGCATTTCCAAGTTTCAATGCATCATCAAAATGGATTGGATTAAATTCATTTTCAAGATTAAACAAAGCCCCTGGAGCAATTTCTAATTTATCAGCAAGTTCTTTTCTACTAATCCCTTTTTGTCTTCTTATAAATTCCAGTTTAATTCCTGGCCTAGCGTCTTCATCCGGCATAAGCATAGGTAATGCAAGGTTTACGAGCACCTTGCCATTCTTTTGTTGTATGCCTGTGTGATTGAGGTAGGTGCCGCTTTATCTATACAGGTGTGCATCGGAACAAAACAGCCCAGCATCTGCGAATTAGCCGCATTTACTATGGCATCCACCGAAAGTCTTGTGATATCCCCCTGCCATATAGATAGACCATCCCTGATCACTGGGATGTCCGGCAGATTCACAATCCCCTTTTCGACTGCTCTTTCCGACAGATATTCATCCTGTACTTTGAGTATCTCCGATAAAATCTCTTTTGGCATACGGATATTCATAAGCGATCGAAGGATCCGTCTTTTCTCTTCTATGCTTTTTGAAGTCTGTAAATCTTTATATTCATCTGAATCTGCCTTGAATTCCTCTACAAGATAATCCAGGCGTTCCTCCTGAGTTTTACTATTTGACATTCTTTTTATCTCCTGACCACTGCTCCGACCGGACAGGCATTCATACAATTACCGCAGTGCAGACAATGATCCAGCTCAATCCGAAATGGAACTTGGTCCTTCCTGATGCAATTCTGTGGACAAACCGACACGCAGTTTCCACAGCCGATACAACTGTCCGTAATATAATATCCTTCTGTTTTCTTTTCTGACCCACCAAATGTAAATGAAGCTCTCTCTATCGGCTTCTTTGAAAGATCAAACCACTCACCGTTTCCTTCAAATATCTGAAATACCGTAAGTGCCTTCATGGATTCTTCCGTCGGATAGATCTGATGCATATAAGGATTCTTCTCAAACAGTTCCGGTATCCTGTCGTAGCCAAGTTCACGAACCTTGCCTCTGATGGATACTGCGATGCTTGACATTGTATCTTCGCCCTTCATGGCTGTAAAAGCAAGGAATCCTCTTTTTTTCAGTCTGTCATAAAACCCCTTTCCTTTTGCGGTAAGGAAGTACAGGCTGACATCATCGCAGTCCATCATATCGATTGCCGCCGTAACAGGCAGACCTTCATCATCAACCGTTGCTACGATCGTCCTGTGTATTTCATGTACAATATAATTCAGATAGTCTTTGGTCTCCATTTGAGGCTCCTTTAAAAATGGACTCCGGCTGTTTACCGGAGTCCAATCTCTTAAGCTTCCTTCGCCAGAAGTTCCTGCATTCCTGTTCGGATGTCCATAAGCGTGTACTTCTTCATTTCTGTCTCCATCGCATCCTGAATGCTCTTAAGCTTATCATCCAGCAGCGTATGAATGTTCCTACCAACCGGGCATTCCGGATTTGGTGCTTCATGGAATCGGAACAGATCACCGTCCTCCACAGGTTCGATCGCTTCGTATACGTCAAAGAAGGTAATCTCCGATAAATCTCTTGTAAGTTCGATCCCGCCGGTTCCACGGGCTACGTTGATCAGTCCGGCACTCTTTAGCTGCGTGAGTATCTTTCTGATTATGACGGGATTAGTATTGATGCTCGATGCCAGAAAGTCACTGGTCACCTTATATTCATCCTTGAATGTATCAACACAGGCAAAGATATGTAATGCCACTGTAAATCTGCTTGAAATCTGCATTATTATGTCTCCATTTCCGATCCGTTTCATACTATCCCAAGTACACGGGACACGGTACGTCTCTATGTTCTCATTCTAACGCAGGCTTGTTGTAATTTCAACAGTTACAATCATCTTCACCATGTTAGAACTTGCCATTCTGATTCTGCCATGTATCCTTGTCAGCAAGTGTCTCCATTACATCCCAGTGTTCTGCGATAAAGCCATTCTCAACACGGAACACATCATAGTAGGTTGTAGGTACACCGCCAAAGGTTCCTTCTGAGCAGGCAAGGCCATAATCACCATCGGCAAGAACCATATGTGTCTTGTTGTAAACCATCGAAATACCTTGCTTAGCCATAGCTTCAAGTGCAGCTCCAAGACCGGAAAGACCATCTGCTATTGCTGTGTTATGCTGAATGTACTTGTCTCCGTCATAATATGAAGTAAGCTTATCCGGATTCTCCCCGCGGAGTACATCGCCTACAAATCCGGCAACAACCTTACGTGTTTCTTCCTTGTCTACATCTTTCTTCTCAAGAGTTCCATCAATCTGAGTATGTCCTGAAGGATTAGGAGCTGCCTTGTCTGCCAGATTATCCCAGTGCTCTGCAATCTTACCGTCTGCATCGAATCTAAAAACATCGAATCCGACCTGCTCTCCTGCTCCTGCAAAATTATATACTGTCTGAAGGAAAACCTTATCCCCATCCTCGAATGCACGAATGTTATTAACTGTTGTTTTTACAGGTGCCTGTGCAAGTCCTTCAACTGCTGCTACAAATGCATCTGCTCCTGTTCCAAATGCGAGGTTATGCTGAATATAACCTGGTGCAAGAAGTTCCTTTGCCTTTGCTGTGTCTCCTGATGCGAATGTTCCGATGAGTGCTAATGCTTTTTCCTTATTTGTCATGATTATTTTCCTTTCCGGACTCTGCCCTGCGAGGTAATTATCCTCGAATGTTAAAAAGTTCATTGATGTAACCGCCGTGATTTCATCTGATAGTGCAAATATATCATCTCCGAGATGTAATGTCAATAGTTACATCAAAATAATTTAAAAAAAATAGTGACTATTAATCTTTCGACTTGTAGCCACCGTTTTTGTACCAATATATTTCCACTTTAATAATCCCTATCCCATGCTAATAGTTATTGTAACATCGCCATTTGAAAGCAACTCAGTCATGCCAGTCTCATCCTTATCAGATATGTGACCTAACCGTGTGTATGACCAGCTATTAGACCCATAGAACACAACCATTTGATTCCCTGAATAAAGAACTATATCCCCTGATGATGTTGTCGTCTGTTTATCATTTCTTGGAAGACTCTGACCTATAGATCCCACCTGCTCAAATCCGCCATACATTGACATCTGAATTATGACATCGCCTTTTTCAACCATATTTCGCAGCGCGTCTACTGCCTGATTATTTTCCCAGTCTACATCTACTTTAATATCACCAATTTTCATTATCATAGTTTTTTCTCCAATACCCGTATCATCAGAAGAAGTGTCACTCTCAACAGCTTGATTATCAGTTTCTTCTGTGTGATATGTTTTTACGTCTTCTGATAAAACGATTTCCTCTGTACTTTCTGCTTCTATATCTTCTGATTTAGAAATGGCAGCGCTCAAATCAAAGTTTTCATATGGTGTCTTAGTATCACCTGAGCATGCGCTGGTACAAAGCATCATGAACACACAGAGTGTCATCACAATCAATTTCGTTTTCATCGCAAACTTCCTTTATTTTAATGTTTTTCCAAACTCATAGGCTTCACTTAATTCCTCTTTTTTACCTGAAGCTTCGCCCATATCACCTATTCCTCCACAGAATAAGGACCCTGAAAATTCTGCCTTTCCAAAACAGTCAACCCACCCTTGGAGTCCACTAATTGCCTTTTCAGGTACGAACTCTTCATCCTCAGCTGCAACAGATAGCATATATACATTCCTGAACTTATAGTCTGAAGGATACAACGGATTGAGCCTATCCAAAAGAGTCTTCATCTGTCCGCTCATCTCGTAGTAATAGATTGGTGTTGCAAAAACCAGGGTATCAGCATTCTTTACTTTTTCTGCAATTTCAACAGCATCATCTTTAATGATGCATCTCTGAGTGTTCTGGCAGGCCAGACATCCTATACAGAAACTGATATTTTTCCCTTTCAGGCTTATATGTTCCACATCATGACCTGAAGCTTTTGCTCCCTCTATAAGCTTTTTCGTAAGTATATCGGAATTACTCTTTGCTCGAAGACTTGTAGAAATCACTAACACTTTACCCATATCATCCCATCCTTTATTTCTTCTCTATCGGTTTAACATTCTCTATCTTCTTGATAAATTTTGCAGGAACGCCTCCTACAATAGTGTTTTCCTCAACATCCTTTGTCACAACAGCTCCGGCTGCAATTACAGCTCCATCACCAATTGTCACACCTCTTGTAATTATCGCTCCTGCTCCAATCCAAACCCTGTTTCCAATATGTATAGGAGCACACAGAAGGTGCCTGTCATAAGGATTCAAATCATGATCCAGAGTAGCAAGGACGACCCTGTGCCCAATCAGGGTGTTATCACCAATGTATATGCCGCCCTGATCCTGGAAGCTGCATCCGGAATTGATGAATACATTTTTTCCGATGTGAATGTTTCTTCCAAAATCCGTATAAAAAGGCGGAAACAGTCTGAAGCTTTTATCCACTTCATCACCTGTCAGTTCAGACATGATCCTGACTATCTCTTCCGGTGTGTGATACTTTGTATTTAATTCCATGGTCTGCTTTATAGCAGCCTGGCTCTGCCTCATGGAACATTCATGCATCTCTTCTGTCATATCTTCTACTCTGTCCGAATTAAGATATTCCAGTATTTCTTCAACCGTTATCATTACTTTAAATTCTCCTTAAAGAAGCTCTCCAGCTTGTCATAAGGAATATAATCCTTATCTCCGCCATCATATAGATCTGTATGCACCGCATCAGGGATTATCATAAGTTCTTTATTATCAGCATACTTGCTGTCTTTAATCATATCTGCATAGGCATCCTTTGAGAAATAGCACGAATGAGCCTTTTCTCCGTGGATAAGAAGCACTGCACTTCTGATCTCATTTGAATATTTCAGAATAGGCTGGTTAATGAAAGACTCACATCCGATGACATTCCATCCACCGTTAGAATTAAGGCTTCTATTATGATATCCTCTGTCGGTCTTGTAGTAGTCATAGTAGTCCTTAACAAAGAAAGGTGCATCCGAAGGCAACGGATCGACAACTCCACCGCCAAGCTTATAATCACCCGATTTCAGATCCTCCAGCCTCTGAGCACACATAGCTTTCTTCTTCTCATAACGTGCCTCTTCACTGTCCTCACTGTCAAAGTAACCGTTTGCGTTCACCCTGGTCATATCATACATGGTGGATGCCACGGTTGCCTTTATTCTCGTATCGAGTGCCGCCGTATTGATCGCCATTCCGCCCCAGCCGCAGATACCTATGATCCCTATCCTGTCAGGATCAACTCTGTCATTCAGGGAAAGAAAGTCAACCGCCGCCATGAAATCCTCAGTATTGATATCCGGGGAAGCCATATATCTTACATTCCCGCCACTTTCTCCGGTAAAAGAAGGATCAAACGCTATTGTCAGAAAGCCTCTCTCTGCCATGGCCTGCGCATACAATCCACTGCACTGCTCCTTAACTGCACCAAAGGGACCGCATACTGCGATTGCAGGAAGTCTGCCCTCTTTATCCCCCGGTACATACATATCTGCTGCAAGTGTTATCCCATATCGGTTCACAAAGGTCACCTTGCTGTGGTCTACCTTATCGCTCATAGGGAATGTTTTGTCCCATTCAGTTACCAGTTTCAGTTCTTCCTTTTTGATCATGATTGCATCCTCCGTTCTCTTATCACTGTTTATCCGCTTCTTTTTGTGTCTGTCTGATCAGATAGTCCATCCGATCAACCTTCCTCTGACTGTCGTGCATTTCCTCCACCAGATCACATCGACATTTTCGAAGATACTTTACGAGCCCATCCATATCTCCTGCTTCGTAAAGTGCTTTTGCTCTCTTTGTTCCTTCCGCAGAGCATCCACTGTCTGTAAGATTTTCTATCAGGGCTTTTACTTCCATCTGTCCTACCTCGTATCCTCATTATATTTACTTGACGAATTCTTCGCTAATGAATAAAATGAATATCGTGATATTCCAAAATGGAATGTCATGTAGCAATGAGCAGTGCATATGAATTTATAATTAGTGCGTTGGGAGTTTGCTCGCATAAGCACTAAATTATAAATCCATATATTCGGCGAATGCCGAAGAACGAAAAAATGCGAAGCATTTTTGAGTGCACTGCGAACTGGAGAATTCTATGGAGATCAAAAGCCTGCGATACTTCCTTGCCGTCGCAAGGGAAGAGAATATGACAAAGGCTGCGGACATGCTTCATGTCACACAGCCTACGCTTTCAAAAACATTAAAATCACTCGAAGATGAACTGGGAAAGAAGTTGTTCACACGTCACAGCTTTAGCATATCCCTGACTGATGAGGGGATGCTTCTTCGCGACCGTGCGGAAGATCTCATCGCCATGGCCGACCGTATAGAACAGGAA
Organism: Butyrivibrio sp. AE3004; assembly: GCF_000703165.1. NCBI lineage: Bacteria > Bacillati > Bacillota > Clostridia > Lachnospirales > Lachnospiraceae > Butyrivibrio > Butyrivibrio sp. AE3004. The sequence continues at coordinate 522,434 of NZ_JNLQ01000002.1, read as the reverse complement.
TTCATCACCCTTGACGATATCACCGGCGGGGATATCTATTTTGGACTGGCAGAAAGCTTTCAGATACGGCATCTTGCAAAAGAAATCCACAAGTTAAAGAACCGATATCCCGGTTTTACCTACCATATCACCAGTGGAGATACCGAGCAGGTGACGGAAAAACTTGATAAGGGCCTGCTTGATTTTGCGGTATTATGTGAAAAGCCAAACTCTGCAAAATACGATTACTTGAAATTTCCGGAAGCCGATGTCTGGGGAGCTGTCATGCCTGCTGATCACCCTCTCGCCAAGAAGAAGTCCGTTAGAGTAAAGGATCTTATCGGTAGGCCATTATTCTGCTCTGAACAAAGCTGGAACAACGAAATTCCTCAATGGGCAAGGGATAGTTTTGACAAGCTTCATCTTGAGGGCTCTTTCCGTCTGTCCTATAACGGTTCCATGTTTGCAAAGGAAGGGCTTGGGATCCTGCTAACCTTTGAGCATCTGATCAACTGCTCCAAAGAGAGCGGGCTTGTTTTTCGTCCCCTTTCACCTAAGCAGACATCCGAGTTGTATCTGATATGGAATAAATATCCTTCTTTTACTCCCATAGCTGAAAAATTCCTTACACAGATCAAAACATCGTTCCACAAACCGTAGCAAAATTCTCTTCCCGTTTTATCTTCCGATCTTCCGCTCTAAGTCCCTAGAAGGTGGAGCGTTATGCTGAAAGTTATTTCTTCTTCAGCGTCGGTAGGTCATCATAAATGCCTCCGAATACCTTACCTTGATGCCATCTGTTAACTTCTTTATCATAAGTTACTTATCTTTCAAGCTAAACCTTATGTCCCTCATTTTTCCAACGAACGGAACTCTCCGTCGCTGTATCGATACCATGATCTGATCTTACCGAATCCACTCGTATAGGTGTCGGACTCCAAACCCACCACGGTTTCTCTCATTAAATCTTCATCTTTCAGGCAGTCTTGTGAAGTCCAATACCTCAAACCGACAGATTGGAATCTGTCTTTTCATCAGATCACTTTCCTGTTCATCCATTTTCCGCTGAAGAATCTCCAGATATCAAGCGCGGACTTAATACACCAGTCAAGGCCCATCGCAAGGGCAATCCCGACAACTCCCATGCCGAGCCATTTGGCAAGCAGAAACGACAGGATTGTACGGCACACTACAGTAGAGAAAATAGATGTCCACATGGTAAAAGAAACATCACCCGCAGCCCTTAAGCCCGAGGACAGAGGCCCCGAAAACGGCTGAATGACGGCCGCAAAGGCGTTGTGAATGGCCACTATGATCAGAATCAGCAATTTGGTATCATCGCCAAGGCTATAAAACGGAAGCAGGAGCGGGGTCAGGATCATGACAGCCACATTCCAGATCATCGCAAGAAAAAGGGATAATTTTGTGAGCTTTATCATATACCAGCGCGCGGCAACAGAATCATCTGCACCAACACACTGACCGATCACAGTGATAAACACAGTTCCCATCGAAACATTCATACATGCCGCAAGAGACCAGAAAGTTTGGCCTGTAGTGTTTGCAGCGATCTGGGAAGTCCCGAAGGTGGCTACAAGCATTCCCAGAGCCACTTTTGCCGCCTGAAACAGAGTGTTTTCAATGGAATTGGGAATTGCGACGCCAAGGATCCTCTTATCCATTAAAAAATCCAGGCGCAGGATGTCTTTGAGTTCGATATTTACCACATGCTCTTTTCTAAAGCACAGGATCGTCATGATGATCGCGGCAACATACCAGGAAATGGTGGTCGGCCATGCCACGCCGGCTGCACCTGCATGCAGGATAAAGATCCCGATTGAATTTCCGATCACATTTATGATGTTGGAAACAAGGGTAACCTTCATGGTCGTTTTTGTCTTTCCCATGGAACGGTAGATTGCACAGCCCGCATTGTACAGTGCATTGGCAGGAAAGGATATGGAGGCGATCCACATATAGGTTTTGCAGGCATCCATTGTCAAAGGTTCCGTGTCCGGATACATCCCTGCAAGAAGTGCGTTTCCAGACAGAAGCATCAGAACCATTGAAACAACAGAAACGATGAAGGATATGGTATAGATCTGGGATGCCGAAAGGTTTGCGTTCTTCCTTTCACGGCTGCCGATATACTGCGAAACGACAACCGCCCCGCCGGATGCCACGGCGGTAAAAAGATAGATGAAAACAGTATAGATCATCGTATCAAGGCCAACACCGGCAACGACAGCCTCACCTGCATAACTCACCATCATGGTGTCCGCCAGACCCACGATCATCTGAAGGAGCTGTTCGATGACCAGCGGAATAATCATTGCCTTAAGCATGGTATTCGAAAATAACTGTCGATCTTCGGGAAGCTTCTCTTTTGGTTCGATCAATAATCCTAAACTCATACACTTAATTCATCTTTCCACTTCGGCATCTCTCAATATACAGTAAGTATATCCTCCTTCATGATAAATGTCGAATTTACCTGTTACGCAAATTTGTTTGCTTTCTTCCGAAGAATAGTCAGGGTATAAAACGCTAAGCTTTGGTTATTACAGCAATAGCGCATGGCATGCGCCCGTCGACCACATGATACTCTACTCCGGTATATCCCTTGTCTTCAAAAAATGCCTTATATGAATCCAGATCAAACTGCCTTTTGAAATCTACTCCGAGAAGAGTAATGAACTTAACCGCTGCTGTTCCCGTTTCCTTTGACATATTGATATAAGTCGGAATGATGATCTCACCTCCCGGCTTAACTACCCTTTCCAATTCATGAAGTGCCTTCTCCGGGTCAGGCAACAAATGGATCACGTTACCTGCAACCACTTTATCAAAGCGGGCATCTTTGCATTTGATATTTGTAATATCAGCTTTCTTGAACACAGCATTCGGGTAATTTCGGCATTTCTTTGCTGCTCTCCGAAGCATCCCGGTTGCAAAGTCTGTTGCAATCAACTTTTTACACTTCTGCGCGATATATATACTGATAGCACCTGTTCCACATGCGCATTCCAATACTTCATCCGACGAATCTATAAGTTCTGCAACCTTTTTCCCGGTACCGGTATATACCTTGCCGTTATAAATATTTTCAAATATGTCATATAAAGGTGAAATCTTGTCCCAAAACGTGTCTTTAATCTCCTCAACACCTAGTAGCAAATTATCTTCTTTCGTAAACAAACGGTGTAAGACCGAACAAAAAAACAGATTACATATATATGCAACCTGCAGTTTTGTTCGGGCTTCACGCCGTTTTTTATCTAATTGAACTAAGTCGCGTGAGAAAAGCCATTACCTATGGAATTTCAATAACTTGATCTTGCTTATAATTGTGCAGAATAAACATAATTACAGGGTACGCGATTGCGGATTAATAGTGAATGTCTACAGCTTATTCTGTATGAAAAGTATAAAAAGAAAAGCTGATATAATAAGCATCAACCATATACTGAATTTTCAATTCATACTTTTCGTCAATGGTAGTATGGCTAGATAGACACCTGTTAATCGCTATCCCTTAGTAAGCATTTTTTCAACTCACCTCGAATATAGGATACAATAGATATGCATCTTTGAAAAGAATTAAAATGTAGAGCACAGTCTTGGCAGGCCGTCGCGCAGCGACTTAGTTCAATCTACACCTTTCCTCTTGCATAATGTACTGAGAATATTTGCAATGTCCTGCTTGATCTGACCATACGCAACCTTTCTCCTGAACTTAGGTGCAAATACTATGTGATACTTACACTCCCATCTAGTGTGTGATAAACTATTCATGTCCATTTTGGACTACCTCCTGTGCTTTACTTTGGTTGGCGAACCGTAGTAATTCTAGCACGGGAGGTTTTTTACTGTAAGCTGAAGCAGCTGTTGTCCCCCTGCATAGCAGGGGTTTTTATTAAAGATGCTACACAACAAAAACACCCCAGGACTGTTGTCCTGAGGTGTAATAAATCGTATTTGATTGTCCAAAGACGTAATACGCCGTGAAACGATTATCTCTTTGAGAACGATTAATGATTCGAAAATGCCGTATTTGAGGCATTTTCGAATCAAGTTGCTGTTTACCTGCTGCGTACGGTAGAAAGCTCAGGACTACTGTGCACAACTGATGGCAACTTTATATCTGTTTTTTTCCAATACCTTTCATCTTTACAAACCGTAATTGTCGTACTCATTTATATTCTGATATTCTCTACCACTCACGCCTGATCTTTTCGAAATCGATAGTCTTTCCAACCTTCTTCCATACCAAAAATGTCAGAACTACATTTATTGCAGCAATTACAAAGTATGTAATAAGGATTTTGGGTCCATCTTCACCGGTATTAATATACGATGAACCTGAGGTTTTCATCGGAACAAACAGTCCTTCTGTATAACCGGCAAAAAAATCAAACAATCCATGAGCCACGCCGCAAGCCCATATATTTCTGGTCTTCCAATACAGTATAAGAAGGGCCAGTCCAAAGACGCCTGATTCCAACGTTTTGGCTACCGCCTGTCCCCATGCAATAGCGGAGGCAGCATCAAATTCGCCCACAATATGTGCTGCACCGAATACTAACGAAGATACTACTGCACTAAGGACAAAAACAAATTTCTTTTCCCTGAACTTATAGATAATCGCATCGTTTATAACTGCCCTGAAAGCCAGTTCCTCAAAAAGCCCCACGGAAATAAACATAAGAAATACTATGATAAGCCCCAATACCGGGTTATCATTCAAAGGGACCTGCTCTTCTATATTTGATAAGAGTAATACAGATCCCATGATAAGGGACATCACAAGAAATCCCATGGAATTCAAAATGACATATCCTGTGGAAACATAACAGGATGTCAGGGTCTTATCTCCGGATATCTGGTACAGGAAAAAGCACACTGCTCCGCAAAGCATGGTTCTTACTATAAAGAACTGAAAATTTGTATCTGTATGTACCGTCTTGAAACACACAACTACATATACTATGCAGAGCGCAGCAGTTATCAGCGGAGATTTTTTCATAAATTCAATATACTTTTTAAGCATTTGTATTCTCCTGCTCTGTACTGTTTTCAGCAATGAAGGAAAGCGCTACAAGGTTTGCGGCATTTCTCTTAAGTCGTCTGAATATGTAGAACTGGAAAAAGAATATCGGAACTACCATGATCAATACCATACCAGCACCAATATATGTTGTTCTTTGTATTTCCTCTGTTATAGTCTCTACATTATCCCCGGCATGTATGAGCATGTTTGCTGCAAAAAAATCAAAAACAGTATGACAAAATACAGGGACAAAATATGCAAGGAGGTATTCTTTTACTACAGACTCTCTGCCTGTTACTTTGTTATATCTGGCAAGTCCAAGATGCCTTCCCATGGCAAGCCCGAGCATCATATGCACTGTAATATTGGGCAGCCTCATAAAAAGTCCTGCGAGACCGCTACTATATACAAAATCTTCTATAAGCGTAAATCCTAATCCTACAGCCCCTGCTATCAGCATATATTCGTATACATTTCTCCATTTTTTTCTATAAATGCCTAATACAATAAGTGTAATGATAAGTTTTGCGAGTTCTTCATTCAATGCTGCTGAAAAAAGCGCATGGTTGAAACTGGCAAGTAATGCAGGTCCATCTGTAGGTACAAACCCGGTTACAGCCCTGAAAACAAGACCGATTATTAAGAAAAAGATAAATGAAAGCGGCACAGATAAAAGTCCAAGTAATACCGGTAGCAAAGCCTGTCCTCTTGAGATTCTGTAGTCTCCTTCCCAGGCAATCAAATTTTTATAAAGGATACCAAGAATAATCAAACCTAAAATAAAACTGATAATAGATACCATATTTTTCCCTCACCTTTCAGAAATCCACTTCTTTTCCCATATTTCATTGGCTTTAGCAAATTTGTTTTTACTGATCAAATAGAGTGCAATAATTCCTATGGTCACAGCTACAATGAACTCATACAACAGCCGTCCAGTACTATATTGCTGTGTAAGTATGCCATCTCCGGAAACTAACGGGTCCGTTGTAAAACAGATAAAATCATATAACCCGTGCGCAAATATCGGGAATATCACGCTGCCTGTTCCTAAATATAAAGCGGTAAGCAAAAAAGCCTGAAATGTTGAGTGGAGTATCTGCGCCGCGGTCATGACTAAATCTGCACCCTGAGCCAGATTTCCTGCATGAGAAATGCCGAATATTACGGCCAGTATAATTATTGTGACAAATCTCCTCTCTTTCCGGACATATCTCATGACTATGGCTAGTGATAATATTCTGAACATAGTCTCTTCCCCAAATCCGGCTGTAATTCCCATAATAGCCGCCTTAAGAGAAGGACTAAAATAAAACGAATGATAAAAAAATAATGGCTCGATCAGCGTAAAGACTAAGAGAATCGCCAAGGGGATCATTACTAAACCTATGTCCCTGGCTGAAGCTTCAGGCTTTACAAATCCTTTAAATTCCGGCGAGAACCAGTACCAAAAAATCAGCATCGATATTATTGCAAAAACGCATACACCTATGTTCCCTGCATTTTCTGAAATTGCATTACCTATAGAACCTCCTATTCCAGCTAAAAGCGACGGAAATAGTATGCTGAGTATAATGGCGATATAGGGTATCTTTTCGCATATCGAATGATTTCTTGTTTTTTTATCCATGTGTAACCTCCTGATTAGCTATGATGAAAAAACATGACAAAATATTGCGCTTAGTTGCATAGATACTCTATTTCCATTGTATTAGATTTAGACTGCTAAAGTCTACTTCGCAAGAAGATTTTCGACTTTTTTTAGAAAATCTTTGTATTGTATTGCGTCTACTTTTTAAGATATTTCTCTAACCCAGGAATTCTTCCTGTCCAAAGAGATTGGCTGTCATTCCAAAATGAGCTAGGAACCCCGTCCCCCCTGGTCCACTCTCAGCACAAAAAAAGACACGGTACAAATGTACCGAGTCTTTTGAAATCTGCCATAGCAGATATTCTCATCTCTTTGAGAATTTTTTTACTGCCTTAAGTGCTGTATTTGCGGCATTTACAGGATAAGTTGCTGTTTACCTGCTATGTGCGCAAGAAAGCTCAGGGCTACTGTGTGCGGTTGGTGGCAACATTACATTCTCTTTTTACTAATACCTTTAACAAATGTCTTCTTTAACTCATTAGGTTTATAAAAGAATTGTTTTTCACCTTTGCTTAATCTATTCTCATCTCTTTTGATTTTTAAAAGGTCTATAGCGCACAAGAAATCTGCTGCCTGCAATAAACGATACTTTTGTGGCTCTGCCTTTCTAAACTCAACATTCGATAATTGAATAGAAAATATAGCATTTAGAATTGATCCCAACTCTCGCTGGCCATTATCATAATATACAATAACCTTGTCAAAAACTTTCAAAAAATCCATATGTTCAGAAAGCATCTGATTGATTGCCTTACCAAGCTTTCCTGATAATTGAACCCTATCGCTTGCTTCCTTTCTCTTTATGGCTATTGTGCAAAAAACTATTGGGCATTTCATCACGAAATTGAACATCTTATAGAGCAATTGTCTTCTCTCGTCCAATGAGTAATTTTCAAATATTCCCTCTTTTCGCATGACAGGTCCTGTATGAATATATTCAATATCCAAACCGGATTCTTTTACACTATTCTCTAATTTTCTTGTATTCTCTGAAATATCTTCATCTTGGTCATGAAAAACAAAAGTGACAAGATAATAATCTCTAGTATCTCTCGTTTCCCCAAAATCTCCAGATTCATCGATAAATACACTTAATTCCTTCATACTGTTACTCCAAAAAAAAAGACGGGAAATTCTTCCCGCCTACGGTGATCCAAAGAGCTTTCGCTCAGATCAATATTATAATAACATATATTGGGCTTTGTTTCAATTATATCTTATGACAAAACTCTATCTCATCCGCATTGTTACTGTTCACACCTTACGGTGCTCACAGCAACTGGATTTGCCCATTCCAGTTGCCTTCGGCAAAGGGGCAAATCCTATATTCAAGACGTAGAACATTCTCACGCTCAGCGCAGCAAGTGCGCAGAGCTGTCTGAACAGTAACTCCGCATTTACTCTGTTTTCACATTTAAGATCCGGATCAAGCTGATATAACGTAGATTTACCTGCGCCATTAACTCCCGCAACTATAGTAAACTTTTTCATCTACTCAAAAAAGATTCCTTTCAACAACTTCTTTTTGCCTTCTTTGTAGCAAAAAATCTCCTACCATCTCATAGAAATCTTTTTCTTCTTCAGTCTCACTCTCAAGAACAAGCTGTAAAGTATCCTTAGGATTTAATTTAGCTATTTCTTTATAGATATCACTATATTTTTTTACATCACACATATACGTACCTTGTAAATCAATACAATAATTCTAAAAAAGAGAGTTCACGCATGAACTCTCCGGGCTATGGGCATCTCAAGATTCCATAGCGCATCCACTACATAAATCGCTCATTTATAAGGCTGTGCATCACCTATATATGATAGAATAGCCAAGCTCCACGCTTGGCTAGGTCCCAAGTGATATTCGCACCTGGCAACTCTGTTATTGATATAATAGCATATTTATAGGCTTTTTCAAGTTTCCTCCAGAATTCTCAGTCCTTCCTTATAATCCTGTCCCAAAACTTCCTGTGTCTTTTGGAAGTCATACTTCTCATGTAGTCTGTCATGAACCTTTAAGAACTCTTTCTTTCCGTATTTCCTTATATATAATGCCTGAGCCTTTGCTGCATTTGCTCCGTCATTTGATGGAATATAGAATCCTTTATTGCAATTTTCGAGCTCATCACACTCATAACATCCATCCAAATCTTTTTCCTTACAGCACTTCACATTCGGACATATTCTGTCCTCCGCACAGGTAGCAAAAGAGCAGACATTGTACTTCGTTCTGCAGAATCCGCACCACTCTGAAAGGAAACAGTGATTACAGGAAAAGCCACAATAAGCAACAGGATCAACACCCTTTCGTGCTATCTTGCAGAGTTTATTCTTGATGCGGCGCATGGCTTCGATATGCATGATCCAGTGACGGCTAAATGGCATCTGAATCAGTCCTTTTATATCCTTTCCGCACCAGTAATCAATCAGCCAAAAGGCATTCTCATTCTCACTGACACATTTACTGCGGATAAGTTTTTCCTTTACATCGCCGCCGAATTTTTGCTTTGAATCCTTGTATGTCAGATCTCCAAGAATCTGATCCGTAGACTCCTTTACAGCTTTTACATACAGATATAGTTCTTTAATATTCAGTTTTTCTGAAAACTCTGCAATCTCGTTTCCCTGAAGTTCATTACCCGTAGTAATAATAGGTGCGCCAATGCGATTATGAAAGTCATGTGTAAAAAGGATTTGACTATCCCCTGCTATCATCTCATGGGCAACTATATCTTCAATCCTGAAAATATGCCAGATAGAATAGGCAAGGGTTTTACTGTGATATCCATCTGCACCCGCAAAAGGCATTTTGGCAAAGGCCTCATCCGGGTATCCACTCACAATCTGTGTGATCTGCTCAAACATTTCCTCACGGAAAGCCAAAAGCTTCTGAATAGCATCTTTAAAGGTTGCTTCCTTCGTCAGCAATTTCTGTATTTCTTTATTGTTTTCTGACCATGATTTGTCCATAATCTATCTTCTCTCATCGGTTAATCCGACATTATTATTCCATATTGCTTTCTTACATTTTAATAAAGTCATATCAAAATAGGCAAGCCTTATCCTTAATCTTTAAGCCCAAAAGTGGACCACTGATATGTCCCCCGTCCCCGTGACTTCCCGTCCCCGTGACTGCCCTGACCGGTATTACATTATTTCAGCCTCTGGGCCTGATCATATATCCCTTTCAGCAGAATATCAAACTCATCAAATTTCTCCACCGCTGTCCTTGCTCCCTCTTCGCCCATACTGGACAAAGATGCCACCTGCTCACTTGTGGCGGCGAGACTCGCAATATTATTATTGATCTCCGTTGCACTTCTTCCTATAGCTTCTATGGAAGTACCGATATCATTAAATCTTCCTATAAGGTTTCCAACGTTCTCCCCGATCTCTTCAAAAGTATCTGCGGTCTCTCTGATAAGAATGTCCTGAGCCTTGACAGACTCAGCTGCCGCATTGGTAGAGTCTACAGCATTCTGAACATCAGCGGAAAGCTCCTGCATGATGCTGGTGATCTGATTTGAAGCACTGCTGGTCTGCTCCGACAACTGCCTTATCTCATCGGCAACCACAACGAAACCTTTCCCGGCTTCTCCCGCACGCGCTGCCTCAATTGAAGCATTGAGCGCAAGAAGATTGGTCTGCTTTGATATCGATATGATGGAACCGACAATCTTCTCAACCTTTTCGACCTTCTCAGTGACAGCTTTTGTGGATGCCACCGTCTTATCACTCATCTCAACAACATTTGCGGTCTTGTCCTTGAGCTGGTCGATGACCTTAGTCCCATCAATAACGGCTTTCTGCGTGCTCTCGGACATCTCAACCATCTGATTTCTCTTGGCATCAGCCACTTCCGTCTGCTCATGGATATCTGCTATCTGATGTGACTGCTCTGTCACGGCAGCTGCGGTATTTCCTGTGCTGCCCGCAATTTCCCTCATGCCATCGTGGTTTCTTCCTATGATGCTCTTTAACTCATCGACTTCCCCATGGGCCTCATCAAACAGCCCCGTAATTTCCTTGGCGATCTCCACCATCTGGATACGGGTCTTTTCCTGGGTCTCCTGCCCTTTCTTGATGGCCTCGTCGTCCTCTCTTACCAGGGTCCGCCTCATCTTAAGCGACTCTATTCCGGCAATTCCCGCAAGAATGATTATGAAACCGGCCACAAAATGGTCCCTGGGTATCGAACCTGTAGCAATAAGATTTCTGACCAGGACAATAAGTCCGCCTATGGTCATAGTCATCTGTCCCACAACATAGATCCTTAAGTCCAGATAAAGAATACACGACAGCATTACCGGTATCGCGAATGCATAAAAAATCATTTCATTTTGTATTATCATGATAATGATATAGTAAAGAGTCGGACCTCCCAGAATGACCACTGCGCCAAACCTGGTCTCTCTGAATTTGATAAATCCAACCGTCATCTGCAGCACACCTGCCAGGACAGCGACAATCTCGATGACAAGCCCCAGGCTCATTCCGTGTGTTGCAGCATCCAGCACTACCATTAAAAGCGCAGTAAAGGCATAATAAGGTTGATCTGAAATACTTTTTTGTTTGATCTTGCATACTGGTCAGGGGTCATATAATTATCTCCTTTAGCCATGAAAACAGAATTTAACTGTACAATAACTGACAAAATAATTATATAATATTTTGTTGTGAACAATTATTAAATAACGCTAAAACCAATCTTGCATCTGGTTATGAAGTCAGTCATGGGAAAACTATCGCCTGACCGTATGCAAGATTGGTTTTAGCAGTATCGCCCTGATCTTTACTACGGCTCAATTGTTGTATTATTGACAGGAACAACATAGATGTGTATTAACTCCAACTCTGTTCTGTGGTGCGTATGAGGCATGGGCTACCAGTGGGTAGTATTTGACAGAATCCGTATCTGCCGATTCACCGGAAGCTGAGTAATCTGAATAAACATACAGCTCACCATTAGTCGACGCCCCCGAATAGGCATCGGCGGAATCTGACTTTTTGGTTATCTTCCCAAAATTATTAAATGCGACACCAACAGTCTGCACCATAAGACCTGTTGCAATCCCCAGTATAAGGACCGCAAAAAGCATCTCTGCAAAGGTGAATCCGTTCTTATTTATCTTTTCTTTAATATAGACAGCAGCTTTTTTAAACATTCATATTCTCCGAAACACCTTTTGCCAACTATTCTGTGTCAGAAATAAAAAAGGAAATGACATTGGGACGGTTCCAATGTCATTTAGATAAGGTGACCCCCCTGTCCCCCCAGGTCCACTTTCGGCATACAAAAAGACCCGGTACATTGTACCGAGTCTTCTGAAATCTGCAATAGCAGATATTCTCATCTCTTTGAGAACTTTTTCACTCTCTTAAATGCCTTGTTTTGGGCATTTCTAGGGCGAGTTGCTGTTTACCTGCTGCGTACGGTAGAAAGCTCAGGGCTACTGTATACGGCTGACAGCACTTCAAGTAATATTCTTAAGATTCTTTATATACATTAGTTCCCTATAGTTCTGGGGAAATCCTATAAAATTAAGATCTATATCCTTCTCATATTTCTTAACTATACGATTAAGCTTATCTCTAAGTTGCTTCCTTTCATCATCAGAAGGTAGCCTCTTAATCAACATGAGTATATACGCAAACAGAGAATCATTCCTTATTGCCGGGTTGTTCCTCAAAAAACTCTTATTGAACTTTACCGGAGGATTCATAGTAGAATTATACAAACGCACACCATGAGAACACTTATTTCTTAGAACAGATAAGGCATGCAGGTGATTTTCGAGCGTTGATGTACTTATGCCAACCTGCGTTGCTATCACTTTTTTATCCGATAAATACAATGCATGATAAAACAAAGAGACACTTGAACAAGTCATCAGTTCCAGCATAACCCATACCGGCATCTTATCAGCATATTTATTGAAATGATGCTTAACTATTGCACTATCTTTATAATATGACTTCTCTTTAGTGAAATTCTGCAACGTCTTTGTAATTCCAACTTTATCATAATAGTTCTTCACATCGTAATGCTGATCATATGGTGGAGTCTGACATTTCAGCTCCGCAAATTTATTCCCTATCAAATCTTTGTAAAAGAATTCTGCTTTTTCAATATACTGTCTAAGCAATGATCTGATTTCTTCATCAAAACAATAAACTGTGTAAATATCTTCAAAACGAATACCTTTAATCATCTCATGGCTATCAGTTGATAACCTATATTGCAACATATATCCCGAAAGCCTATAATAACTGACTTTCTGAAGTACATTTCTTGCAAATGCATCATCAGATATTACTACTCCATGATCTCTTAGCTTTTTTATCTGTTCATCTATTGTGTAAGGTTTCTTTAAATCCATATAATCTCCACAAAGTAAAAAAGCCAAGCTCAACGCTCGGCTTGGTCCCAAGTGTTATTCGCACCTGGCAACTCTGTTAAACCCATCATAACATATTTTCCACATTTTACAAGGTCTCTTTTAAATTTGGTACCAGCTAACCACTTACTTTTTTGGCCAGCTGAAGGTCCATAGTATCATATATCTTAATCACTCCGCCCATTGAATTGATAATATCTTCAATATCCTTAAAATACAAAGTTCGAACATCTTCATCTATAGTAATATGATCTGAATATGTTCCTAAAAGCTCTACATATTCCTCCGCTGTAAACTCTCTGATCCTGTAAAACAGGCTATACTGTATATCAGAAAATCCGTATTTTTCGGCTAAATAAGCTCGCTCCTTTGCATCTTCTTCAGAGTATTCCTTTATCTGCTCAGCTTTTTTATTGTAAAACTTGTAATAGTATTTCTCATAACATGCATCTATAGCGCTAGCTAACTCTGGTTCATTCTTACATCTAAACGGATGATTTGCAAATCTGGCAAAAACTCCTCCAAGCTTTAAAGCCTGATATACTTTTGTATACCCTATTTCCTCCGGAATCCAATGAAAAGCAGATGCAGAATAAATCAAGTCATATGCATTATCTTCAAGTTCTACGTCTTCAAATTTTGATGTTATAACTTCAAAACCCTTATAGTCCTTAAACTTCTCCCTACAGATATCAGCCAAGTTATTCCCATACTCAATAGCTGTTATATGGCATTTCTTTTCAAGAAAAGGTGGTGTTGCCTGACCTCCTCCAATGCCTACCTCAATAAGTTTGCTTCGTTCATCTATCGGGCAATAATCAAATATCTGTTTATACAAGTCTTCTGCGTACCCTGGTCGCATCCTCTCATATTTGGATGCAGCTGTATCAAAAGCCCATTCTTTTCCCGCTAATACTCCCATGCACTCCTACCTTTCAGTTATTGTCTTCCACAATAGTTGATGTTGGCTCCTCCTAGCATAAACAAACATTTTGTGTAACATTTTTTCTACTTTATATATTTCAATAAAAATTCAGTAATCCCTATAATTGAGAATCCATTCTCATCTAGTGTTTCACCAATCGGTCTATTTACAACAAGTATCTTTTGTACTTGATCATTTAACTTAAAATAAGGACGTATTTCTCTTTCTCTTGTTTCTGCATTAGAGATATCAGCAGTTACCTGTATATAAAGAGATCTAAGCCCTTTAGTGGCATAAAAATCCACTTCATTATTTTTCCTTATAGATTTTCCATTTTTATCTTTTTCAACAGTGTCAAAAGCACCGATATTAACAGAATAACCATTATAACAAAGTTCATTATAAACAATATTTTCAAGCATTTGTCCTTCATCAGGAAATGCGAAATTAAGTCTTGCATTGCGTAATCCAGTATCTATAAAATAATACTTTCTGAGCGCACCGATTTCTTTCCTTCCTTTTAAATCATAGCGTTTTGCCTCACGCAAAAGGAAAGCATCTTTAAAGTAACTAATATAGTTTTCAACTGTCTGTTTATTGATATTTTCATGTCTAACACTTTCAAATGTATTGGCTATTTTTTCTGAATTAAGCAGCGAGCCTGTTGAAGAACTAATAATATTACATAGTTCATCCAAGGCCTCTCCTTTTTTCAACTGATTTCTTTCAACAATATCAGCGAAATATGTAGTAGCGAACAAGCTCTTTAGATATTCTTTTCTCTCTTCGTCGCTTTTTAATACAGCTAACGGCATTCCACCGTATTGCATATATGAATATATTGCTTCAGTTGCTGAACCTCCGACATATCCATAATATTCTTCAAATGACAGCGGAGACAGCTTTATGTTTGTTGCCTTATCTCTAAATTCAGTAACAATATCTGAAGACAACATTTTAGAATTTGATCCCGTCACATATAAATCTATATTCTTTTCTCTTGACAGGCCAAGTACAACATCAACGAATGATATTACCTCAGTATCATTAGAATCTGCTAAAACATGTTTGCCGTCAGTGAAATTAGGATTGATTATAGGATATACCTTCTGTATCTCATCAATAAATACATAATAATTTTCATTTTCCTTGCATCTTTCCCTTATATACGCTCCTAATTCCAACGGATCACGATACTTACTATTTTTATCATCATCTAATTCCATGATAATTATCCTATTCTCTGGAACGTTCTCCGAAAGCAAGTACTCTCTATAAATCTCTTTAAGAAGAAAAGATTTCCCACATCTTCTTACGCCTGTTATCACTTTCGGAAATCCATTATTTTTAGCATTAATCAACTGATTTAGATATCTATCTCGTTTTATCATATAATCTCCTAAATTGTAGAATTCTACATTTTTATCAATTACATATTACCACTTCGCATTATCTTAATCAACAAAGTTGTAGAATTCTACACTTTTAGAGATTATCACAATTCAATAAAAAAACACCCCAAGACAGTTGTCCTGAGGTGTAATAAGTCGTATTTGATTGTCCAAAGACGTAAAACGTTGTGAAACGATTATCTCTTTGAGAACGATTAATGAAGTGAATGTGCCTTATTTTAGGCATTTCTCCTTCAAGTTGCTGTTTACCTGCTGCGTACGGTAGAAAGCTCAGGGCTACTGTGCGAGGCTGTTAGCAACGAAAGTTTATAATATGACGATATTGCCTGCTATATTACTTCCACCAATTTGAATATCTATCGATACTTATTTCGAATATAGAACACTGAAATTACTAAAATGATAGGAAAACCTATACCTGCCAATACTCCTGCCTGCAAATTATTAGCCGCTTTTTCAGATATACTTCCAATAATAGCAGGGCCCATTGCTCCCCCTAAATCTCCTGCGAGCGCTAGAAGTGCAAACATTGCTGTACCTCCAGTTGGAAGTATCTGTGATGATATACTAATTGAACCTGGCCACATTATACCTACAGAAAATCCGCATAATGCACATCCAATCAATCCAACCCATGGTATATTTGCCAGTCCGGCAACCAGATAACACATAAGGCACATTACTCCGGATGCCATCATGAAAATTGTCAGATCAACTTTTTCACCGAACTTTCCATAAAGAAGTCTACTGATTCCCATGCACACTGCAAATCCGCAGGGTCCAGCCAAATCTCCAACTGTTTTGGAAACATGTAGTGCTGATTCAGCATAGGCGGATGCCCACTGTCCCATCGCTATTTCTGAAGAACCTGCGCAGATCATGAGTATAATAAAAATCCAAAATGCTTTTGTTTTCAACAGTTGGGGCATTGTCATGCTCTTACCATCTTCTACCAGTGGTTCGATTGGACAGGTTGCAAAATTGAAAATGTTATAAAGCGGAATGACCGACCATATAAGTGCCATTATTCTCCATTTTTCTATACCAAAAACCGTAAAGAAGGCTGTGGAGCCCAAGACAACTCCAACCCATCCCCAGCAATAAAAGGAATGAAGAAGACTCATCATTGTATCCTTATTTTCAAATGGACATGCTTCTACAATTGGACTTACCAGCACTTCTGTCAATCCACTTCCAACAGCATATATAAATACACACACAAGGATTCCCCAAAATGGTACTGACAATAAGTCAGGTAATACAGCAAGTCCTGCAAGTCCTAATCCTGATGTAATCTCTGCAGCTATTACGCATACTCTGTAACCCAGTTTATCTACTATACCTGCACATAAAAAATCAACTACAAGCTGTGTAACAAAGAATACTGTTGAAATAGCGGCCAGCTTTCCAAATGATATATTGTATGTATTATGAAATGTTATAAACAATAGCGGTACAAAATTAGCGCAGATGGCCTGTGTTACAAATCCCAGATAGCATGCAAGCTGTGTTTTTTTATAATTCTTTTCTACTTCCATTTTTATTCCCCGGCCCTGATATTTTTTACCGTTTTGCTTTCAATAGAAAGATTCTCGTATATTCTGTCTCCACCTTGGCCTGTAGGTGCCTGAGCAAGTAAACCTACTTTCACAGACTCAGCATCTTTCATTAAGAAATATCTTGTCATGTGGAAATGCACTCCATCCAGGGAGTAATGAAAAGAAAATGCTCTGCCCACGCGACAAACTCTAAGATATGCAAAATTCTGTCCTTCAATATCGCATCCATTAGCATCATCGGATTCACCATCTTTAGTTACAACACTTACAGCAGCGTGTGTTCCAAAGTCAGTAAGTTCAAAACAGCATTTAGCCCAGTTGTCCATATCCTGCATAACCATTACAGATGCAGAATCATAAGTTTCCTTAAAATCATGAGATACCTTTACATTAAGAACGAAGTCGCCCTTAACATCTGTGTAGAAATATGGAGCATTACAAAGTGATTCAGGAAGAATTCCTTCTTCACTTGTTGTACTTCCACCACAGAAGAAATCTGTCAAAGCCGGTGCTTTTATTGTAACCTTATTCTCTTCAATTTTTATCTCACCTTTATTGATCCATTTAAAATTATCAAACATAATCTACAGCCTCCTCTTTTTGTTAGTGCTTTTTTGTTAATCGAAAGAAATTATTGTAATTATATCGTATTATTAATATAATAAAAGGAATAAAATGGTCAAATAGTATAACTATATCTTCAAGAGGAATAATTATGGCACTCTCATCATGTATATCATTATCAAAACAAGCAACTCCATTCAATATAGATGAAACTGGAACCCATGGAACTGTAGAGTTTCCAGTTGCCATATATAGAGATGATATCACCGAAGATTTTGTCAACTGGCACTGGCACGCTGAAATTGAGATAGGCCATGTCGAAAAGGGCGTTATTCTTTTAGAATGCGGTAACAGAAAATATATACTTTCAGAAGGAGACTTATTTTTCATAAATACCAATGTTTTGCATTCCATGCGTAATCATACCCCCGTCAATGCAGCAATTTTTAAATCTGTCATATTTGACAGCTCTGTTATAAGCAGCAATACAGAAAGTATTTATTATAAAAAGTATTTACATCCTATCATCCATAGCGCAAGTATTAGAGATTTTATACTGAAGTCAGATTCCATATTCTTTAGCAAATTGGACAATATTATCAAAACTGTATGGGAAATAATAAATCATGAACCAGAGGATTACGAGATATCAGTTAGAAATGAATTATCTGATTTTTTTGCTGTACTAAATCATATGAATCTAACAGAAAGTATGCTTACCCACACAGTAAATCCACTGTTAGAGGAGCGCGTACAGATAATCCTAAACTACATCCATTCAAACTATTCTAAAAATATAACGTTAGATGACCTGGCTAATGCTGCAAATGTTAGTAAAAGTGAAGTTCTTAGGTGCTTTAAGTCAATTATCAATATTTCACCAATTAAATATCTTAAGAATTTCAGATTGCAAAATGCGGCATATATGCTTAAAAGCAGCACTTACTCAGTTCAAACAATTTATGAGTTATGTGGATTTGATAACAACAGTTATTTCTCTAAATCATTTAAGGAACTGTTCCACTGTTCACCTCGTGAATACCGTAATAATTAAGAACAAGGCAACGATGAAGATTTAGAACGGCCGTAGCATATCTGAACTACTTGATTAATATAAGAAACCCCCCAGATAAAATCTGGGGGTTTCGAATCTGCATCTGCAGAATGATTATCTCTTTGAGAACGATTAATGAAGTGAAAGTGCCGTATTTTAGACACTTTCAAGTCATGTTGCTGTTTACCTGTTGTGTACGGTAGAAAGCTCAGGGCTACTGTGCGCAACTGGTTACAGCTCGTTTTTCTTAACAATCATTTCTGTTTCATCCGAGATGTCCAATCCGGATACTGTAGGAATCTAGCCTTATCTAATAGTCCGCCAAATATTTTATCCGGCATAGCACCATAAACGAGAACAACCTCTGGTTCAAGTTCCTTGAGCATTTCCTCGAGTCCTTCTCTGAAATACCTTTTAGATTCAGCCGATTTTATTTGTCCGTATGTGCCAATGGAAACAATACTATGTTTATCCACTCCCTGAAATGCAACCTTTTCACCAAGGAAATCCGATTTATAAGTTCGCTCATCTCCCCATCGAATGTTAGGTACAACATAAAGTCCTTGTTGGCTCAAGTAATATCCAACTGCCCTGTTAAGATATATATCAGCGATTTGAACACATAACGGAGCATCAATATAAAGCGAACAATCTGGTGTTATAATTCCCGGAAACCTTTTTAGATCGTCAACATACTCTTCTGTATTCGTAAGTATCTCACGAAAATTGATGTCATGTTCATAAAAGCAAACGAAATCATTTTTATCTTGGCTCCGCTCTCTCAATGAGAACGGAACCATTCCTTCAGGAATTATTATATCTTTTGGTGCATCAATATGTGGAATTTCAAACTTCCCATCGAAAAATGCGGTTTCTACTAAAGAAACTCTAAACCCTTCATCCACCAAATTAGTTGCTGTCTTTCCCATGCTCTGCCTCCCATTTCAATATAGCTTCTGCACCTTCTATGGCGCCTGCAATATTATATGTAGCACATTCATCAGGAAATTTAGCCATCAACTCTTTATAGCACTTAACCAACTCAGCATTGGGCTTTTTTTCAATAACGTCCTCCAACACCTCACTTATCCAAGAATACTCCGAAGCAGTGCATCCATTATTCAAGAAGTCTATAGTTGATGGAACGTCTTCCGAAAGAATCTCCGTTAATAGTTTCTGACATTCCTCTATTCCGTCAGCCCACTCTCCACAACTAATATCTTCCACATATTCTCTGCGTTTAATAACTTCTCTAAACTTTTCTATATTCATTTTTTCTTACCCCCTTTACTATACGGCTGTTTTGCATCTGGAAAGATGGTCCCAATTTGCCCATGTGTCCGAATAACTCCAACACGGACTCCTTTCCACATTCCAAATACAGCCACTCCATCCTTGGTATGTCTATTTCCCTTTAAATTAGCAACATGCTCTCCTGCATGTTTTATATCCTTGCTTGTCCAGTCTTTTGGAAACCATGACTGGCCCATAGATTTTGTTTTTGCCTTATTTGTATGGTCTAAGATATGCCCTACTCTTACACCATTAGGATAAGTCTTCTCAACCTTATATCTTATACCATACTTATCTAATTCGTTCATTCCAGCTTGACCATGTCCGCCACTCTTAAGCCGTATATGATTACCGTTACGTGGCTTAGTATAGGCACCTTCATTTGAATGAACTACAGAGAATTGACTGGCAGATCCTGCTGCCCCGTGAGTGTTTAAAACTCTTCCTGACTTAGTTGTACCCATAGACGTTCCCTCCTGTCATAATTGACAGACAAGGAACTAAAACAATTTCTTTTTTCATTTTCTCCTCATCTTTCTGCCAAGTGTTTCCTTGGCTAAGCAACGGTTATTATTGGTATCATTTTTATGTTGCTCTCAAAGAAAGATTGAAGTAGAATTAGGTGTATGTTTAAGAGAGATTCTACAACAGAGTCTTTCTTCAAGAGGACGCATAACTGGGCCAACAGTTATGCGTTTTCCTTTAGTATCAATACATTCATAGGCATCATCCTCCTTTTAATATTTTCTTATAATAGTCTATCAAAACCTTTTCATATGGCTTAATAGCTCCTGAATACATCGCCCAGTTCATACATCTTCTGCCACAATTGTAGGCACAATCAGCAGATACTTCGAACACGTCTGCTATGTCAACAAAAGATGAACATTTATACATACTCGGTAGTGGAGAAGGTACTAATGCATACGCCGCATAATAGTTTGCCACCATCTCTGCCAACTGGCTATCCCCTCTATGTCCCATCCTTATATGACCTATCTCATGCATTATCGTAAATCCGTCGTGCTCCTCGTATATGGAATCTATATCGTTGACCCATATAACATATGTCTGTACATCCGGATCATAATAAGAAAGCCCGTCACGCCTATTACCATCATTTCCAGTTCTTAGTTCTATTAAATTGTTTCCTTCGCTATAGATTTCTGAAAACTTATGAACAATATATCCCAATCTTTTTGCCACTTCGCTTGGATTAACTGGAACTGATAATTCTAGCTTAATATGAAGTTTTACTACATCTTCCTCGATCTGATCATATATTTTTTTAGGCAGAGCCGGTCTATTATCATGTTTTTCCATTGTTGAGTAATACCTTAATCAGCTTTGTTTTTTCTTCATCAGTCATAGTTGAAGTGCCTCTTGCAACCAGCCTATATGTTTCTTCAAATGATTTTTTATCATTCTTTCCAGACAATAGATAATCTGTCGTAGTATTAAGAGCCGTTGCCATATTGGCAATCACTTCCATCTTAGGTTCACGTTCATCTTTTAAATATCTTGATAATGCTCCCTCTGATACACCAATCATTGTTGCAAATTCTCTTTGGGTATATCCAATATTCTCAAGTAAATCCAGTACACGCTTGCCAAATCCCTCCATTTGTATTTCCTCCTTCTTAATTATACAATATATTGTGTTTGACATTTTGTCAAATTAATATTTCCGCAACAAAAATGCGTATAAAAACACCCCAGGACAATTGTCCTGAGGTGTAATAAGTCGTATATAATTGTCCAAAGACGTAATACGTTGTGAAACGATTATCTCTTTGAGAACTGAGGAGCACGACGTGCCTTTTTGAGACCGTACTTCTTTCTCTCCTTCATTCTAGGATCACGTGTAAGGAATCCAGCCTTCTTAAGTGCAGGTCTGTACTCATCTGAATCAGCCTGAAGAAGTGCTCTTGAGATTCCGTGACGGATAGCACCAGCCTGACCTGTTGTGCCGCCACCGCGAACAGTTACTGTTACATCGAACTTATCAAGTGTATCAGTCAATACAAGGGGCTGACGAACGATAACTTTAAGTGTCTCAAGTCCAAGATAATCATCGATGTTTCTCTTGTTGATAGTAATATTTCCCTTACCGGGTGTAAGATAAACTCTGGCGATAGACTTCTTTCTTCTACCTGTGCCATAGAAACTTGCTGCTTTAGCCATTTTTCAATTCTCCTTTCAGATTAGAATGTAAGTACTTCGGGCTTCTGAGCTGCGTGCTCGTGCTCAGGACCTGCGTATACATGAAGCTTTGTGTACATCTGTCTTCCAAGAGAACCCTTGGGAAGCATTCCCTTTACAGCGTGCTCAATAACGCGCTCAGGATGGTTCTCCATCATCTGACGAAGTGTGAACTCCTTGTGGTGTCCAACATAGTCAGTATGGTGCCAGTACATCTTCTGGTCCATCTTCTTACCTGAAACCTTAATCTTATCAGCATTGATAACGATTACATAATCACCTGTATCAATGTTAGGTGTATAAATCGGCTTATTCTTTCCTCTAAGAACGTTAGCTACGTTAGAAGCAAGACGACCGAGTGTCATATCTGTTGCGTCTACAACATACCATTTCTTCTCTACAGAAGAAGCATTAGGCATATATGTGTTCATTTCTATTACCTCCATAACCAGTTAACAGTTAATACTCTGGGTGCGAAGAACCCTTCACCTGATCCATCGCCTATATATATTTGGATGCACGCCTCATTACTTACCGGGATAACTTGGCGATTATCGTCACACAGTCATATATTATATGCTCATTTTCTCAAATTTGTCAACCTGTAAACCATTAGGAAAAACATATTTTACAAGAAATAAGCCCTGCGGAGGCGCTGTTGGTCCAGCTGTAGATCTGTCCATAGCATCAATCATTTTCTTAACATCACAGGGCGTCCCCTTCCCCCTTCCGATATCCATCAAAGTGCCTGCTATAATCCTCACCATATTATACAAAAAACCGTTTCCTACTACACGAATAACTATCTCATCGCCTTGTCTTTCAACCTCTGCGGAAATAATTCTGCGCACATGTGTAACAGCCTGTGAACCGGTACTACAAAAGCTCGAAAAATCATGCTCTCCTACAAGGAATGCAGCTGCTTCATTCATTATTTTTTCATCCAGCGGATAACTATTGTGACAAGCATACAGTCTTTTTGTAGGAATCATAATCTTAGTATTAAGTATTCTGTACTCATACATTTTTTCAGAGAGGCATCTTCTTGGATGAAATCCCAGTGGTACCTCTTCTGACTTTACAATTCTTATATCTTCAGGAAGTCTGTTGTTAATCGCTGGAGCAAAACTTTGAGGAGGTATTGTTGATTCTGTTTCAAATACAACAATATTTCCGTATGAATGAACGCCTGCATCTGTCCTGCTCGCGCCTATGATCTCAACATTTTCACCTGTAAGAGCACCTATTGCTTTATATAATTCGCCTTCTATTGTTTTGCTGCTCTCCTGAAAAGCAAAACCATGATAATTACTTCCATCATAAGCAACTGTTAGCATAATATTCTTCAAAACGAAACCTCATCTGTAAGTAATTACTTACTTTATCAATGAAAAATTATCCCTGCCGCAACCATAATCCCCAGATATAGTCCTATTATCACATAAGCAAGAAAATCTCTTTTCCTATAAATGAGTGGCTTCATCTTAGTTCTTCCTTCTCCGCCACGATAGCACCTGGCTTCCATAGCCATAGCCAAATCACTCGCACGTCTGAATGCAGAAATAAAAAGCGGAACGAGTAAAGGTATCAGACTTTTTGCTCGCTGAATTACCGATCCACTCTCAAAATCTGCACCTCTTGCCATTTGTGCCTTCATTATTTTGTCAGTTTCTTCCATCAAAATGGGAATAAATCTAAGTGCAATAGACATCATCATAGATATCTCATGAACGGGAACATGAAATACCTTTAATGGTTTCATAAGGTTCTCAAGTCCATCTGTAAGTTGGTTGGGAGTGGTCGTAAGTGTCATTATAGATGATCCCGTAATTAAAAAGACCAATCTAACTCCCATCATAATAGCTATTTTTAATCCTTCTTTTGTAATTTTCAATTTCCAAACAGAAATTAACGGCTCTCCCGGAGTCAAAAACAAATTAAATACCATTGTTATAAGCAACAATAAATAGATAGCCTTCATTCCCTTAAAAATGAATTTTGCGGGGACCTTAGAAAGAATAATAGCCATAATCAAAAACAATGCGGCTATAAAATATCCAATAACATTATTCACAACAAACAATGAAATGATATATATAAGTGTTGCTGAAATTTTTACTCTTGGATCCAGTCTATGCAATACCGAATCTGTCTGGTAGTACTGGCCCAGTGTTATATCTCTAAGCATTTGGGTTATGCTCCTAAAACTCTCATTATTTCATCAGCTGCCTCATCAATAGTGGTAGCACCTGTTTTAACCGGAAAGCCTTCCTTCCTGAGTTCCTCCATAACATACGTAACCTGAGGCGCTGCAAGACCTATCTCTTCCAGTTCTTTGTAATATGAAAAAACTTCCTTGGGTGTACCATCATACGCAGCCTCACCCTTATTCATAACAATTATCCTATCAACATAATTTGCAACATCCTCCATACTATGAGATACCAAAATAACTGTTATTCCCATATTATCGTGAAGATCCGCAATCAATCCCAAAATTTCATCTCTGCCTTTCGGATCCAGTCCGGCTGTCGGTTCATCCAAAATAAGAACATCCGGCTTCATTGCAAGTACCCCGGCAATTGCAACCCTTCTTTTCTGTCCGCCGGATAAGTCAAAGGGAGACTGATAAAATGATTCGTCTGGAAATCCCACTTTTTTCAAAGCATCATATGCTCTAAGCTCAATTTCTTTCTGTGGCAATCCTAGATTCTTTGGCCCGAAACATACATCCTGAAAACAATTTATTTCAAAAAGCTGGTGTTCAGGATATTGAAAAACAAGTCCGACCTTTGCTCTAAGATTTTTCCTATCATATTCTGGGTCATTTATATCCTTTCCGTCAAAATAAACCGAGCCTGATGTAGGCTTCATCAATCCATTTAAATGTTGAACAAGGGTAGACTTACCGGACCCTGTATGTCCTATGAGGCCGATAAACTGCCCATCAGGTATCTGTAATGAAACATCCTTCAAAGCTGCCCTGGCCATATTTGTACCCGGATTATATATGTAGTTTACATGATCAAGTATTATTGACATGTGTCTCCTCATTTATATGCACACATTTTTTTTACTAATACTATTATTCTATCTGCACATAATTAATTAAATTGTTTGTATAAGATATTATCTTCTATGTATAAAAAACTTGATGCTACAACAGCATCACCTTGGATTTTCTTCCTTGCATATACCCCTTATTATTCGCACTCAGACTAAATATGAACAAACAAAAACACTAGTATTTTAGCGCTTTTATAGCATCAATTAATTCTTTCCTATCGAGAATTCCATCAGGAATGTTAAGGCCTCTTTTTTGAAGTTCATGTGCCAAAAGAGTAACCTGTGGTACACCCAAACGGAGCTCCTTAAGCTTATCAACCTGAGAAAATATTTCTCTTGGAGTTCCTTGCATTGTAATATGTCCTTTATCCATGACAAAAACTCTGTCTGAATAAATAACCTCTTCCATATAATGCGTAATCAATATAATTGTAATGCCCTCAACTTCATTCAAAGCACGTGCAGCACGTATAACATCCTTTCTTCCATTAGGATCAAGCATAGCAGTAGGCTCATCAAAAATAATGCATTTAGGATGCATAGCAATAACTCCTGCTATGGATACTCTTTGCTTTTGTCCTCCTGAAAGATGATTAGGAGAGTTCTTCCTGTAATCATACATTCCAACAGTCTTAAGGCTTTCTTCTACTCTCTCCCATATCTCCTCGGTAGGTACTCCCATATTTTCGGGGCCAAACCCAACATCTTCCTCAACAACCTGCCCAATTATCTGGTTATCGGGATTCTGGAAAACCATCCCCGCTTCCTGACGAATATCCCATAGAGCTTTGCCATCTACTGTATTCATTCCGTCTACCCATACATTTCCCTCTGTAGGAAAAAGTAGTGCATTAAAATGCTTAGCAAGTGTAGATTTTCCGGAACCATTATGCCCGAGAATAGAAATAAACTCCCCGTGTTTAATTTCAATACTTACATTATCAACAGCGGTTTTTATACCCTCTACATTGCCTTCTTCATCTCTTCTAATATATTCAAATGTAAGTTTATCTGCCTGGAGCATATTTTCTGAAATCATGTTATTTTTGTTTCCTTAACAAATTTGGCATTATTTAACCGTACACTTTTTCTATTTTATTATATGAAGTTATGAAAAACAAGCTGATATATGCTATGATAGATACATGTTTAAACAATATTTCAAGCCAATTCTAATTCTTATAGCAGCTATAATTCTTTGCTCCATACTTGCCAGAACTCTTAATGGTAATGAAACATTAGCAGAATATGCTGCAAAAAATCCCGAAATTGCCTACGGAGAAAGCAAAACTCTTTCTGGTGAAGATTCGGAATTATATGAAATCTCCGGCAATAATGCTTTAGGAAAATAAAAAAAGCGATCATTACTGACCGCTTTTTTCTATATTTTAATTAAACAAGCTCAAGAACAACCATCATAGCTGCATCGCCCTTACGCTGACCAATCTTAACGATTCTTGTATAACCACCGTTACGGCTAGCATACTTAGGACCATACTCTGTGAAAAGCTTATCAACAAGGTCGATCTGCTTTGTGTTCTTCTTTCTTCCAGCAACTTCCTTCGGAACTTCTGTTACAGGATAAAGAGTCTTAAGAATCTGTCTTCTAGCATGCATACGAGAAGGCTTATCCTTTTTAATCTCTTTCTGAACAGTATCATAAACTGTTACTTTCTTACCATCCTTAACTTCCTTTACGCGCTTGCCATCCTTATCTTTACGAGCAACCTTAGCTTCAACAGTAATTGTCTCGTAGTTGTCCATTTCCTTTGCTGCAAGAGCGATAATAGGCTCAACAATTTTCTTTACTTCCTTAGCTCTAGCCTCAGTAGTAACGATCTTACCATTGTAAAGAAGCATTGTTGCCTGGTTTCTAAGAAGAGCTCTTCTAGGCTTTGTTGCTTTGCCTAATTTTCTGTACATTGCCATAATAATTTACATCCTTTCTCAATTGCAGAGTTCCCTCTGCATTGGTGCATCACAGAATACTCTTTGGATTTATTTCTGCAATGTTGCTATTAAACCTATGAGAATCCGCATCCGTACACATTGGATTTACCATCAGCGAATACTAACTATATTAATTAGTTCTGATCTTCACCTGTTCTAAGTGCAAGGCCAAGCTCATCAAGCTTTGCAAGTACTTCCTCAAGGGACTTACGTCCAAGATTACGAACCTTCATCATATCATCAGGAGTTTTGTTTGTAAGCTCCTCAACTGTATTGATACCGGCTCTCTTGAGACAGTTGAATGAACGAACACTGAGCTCAAGTTCATCAATGCTCATTTCAAGAACTTTTTCCTTCTCATCATTATCCTTCTCTACCATAACTTCTGCAGTCTTGGCATTTTCAGACAAATCAATGAAGAGGCTAAGATGTTCACTAAGAACTTTTGCAGCAAGGCTTACAGCCTCATCAGGAGCAAGTGTTCCATTTGTATGAACATCCAGTGTCAGTTTATCATAGTCAGTTACCTGACCTACACGTGTATTCTCAACACTGACATTTACACGTTCAACAGGTGTATATATAGAATCAACTGCAATAACACCAATAGGAAGATCTGCAAGCTTATTCTTATCGGAACTTACATATCCTCTGCCCTTTGTAATTGTAAGCTCCATGTAAAGCTTAGCATCCTTACCGGACAGTGTTGCAATAACCTGATCAGGATTTGTAATTTCAATATCCTGGTCAACCTGAATATCGGCAGCTGTAACAACACCTTCGCCTGTAAACTCAATATATGCAGTCTTAGGCTCGTTTGTCTCGGAATTATTGCGAATAGCAAGGTTCTTGATATTCATAATAATTTCTGTCACATCTTCCTTAACTCCGGGAATTGAGCTGAATTCGTGCAGTACACCTTCGATTTTGACCTGACTTACTGCTGCTCCAGGCAAAGAGGAAAGCATAATTCTTCTAAGTGAATTACCCAGGGTAATACCATAACCTCTCTCAAGAGGCTCAACAACGAATCTGCCATACTTCTTGTCATCTGAAATTTCAGCAACTTCAATATTTGGTCTTTCAAAATCAAACACTGACATACCCTCCTTATATTATTATCGTGTTTCCTAAACTTATTTAGAATACAACTCGACGATCAACATTTCATCAACAGGAACGTCGATTACATCTCTTGAAGGGAATTCTTTAATTGTTCCGCTAAGGTTTTCCTTATTTACATCAAGCCACTCAGGAACAAGTCTACCTGCAGTGATTTCTGCAATATCTTTGAATCTCTGGATGTTTCTAGCTGCTTCCTTAACTTCGATAACATCACCTGTTTTGATGAGGTATGAAGGAATATTAACAACCTTACCGTTTACTGTGATGAACTTATGAAGAACAACCTGTCTAGCTTCTCTTCTTGTTCTTGCAAAGCCCATACGGAAAATTACATTATCAAGTCTGCGCTCAAGAAGGACCATAAGGTTTTCACCGGTCTGTCCCTTCTGACGATCAGCCTTATCGTAATAGTTACGGAAAGGCTTCTCAAGCACACCATAAATGAACTTAGCCTTCTGCTTCTCACGAAGCTGAAGACCATACTCGCTCATCTTCTTGTTTGCTCTGCTGTTTGTTCTCTTTGACTTCTTATCATAGCCAAGGAATGTGGGATCCAAATCAAGTGATCTGCATCTCTTAAGTACTGGAACTCTGTTTACTGCCATTATTGGCTCCTTTCTTGTTCAGGATAAACCTGACTGTTGTTTACAGCATATTATGCCTTCTTCCAACGAGTTAAATAGTTAATAGTATCTATATCATTCAGAACATGGCAATGATCAATTAAGACCATTGCTGTAATTAATAGAAATATTTAAAAATGCATCTATACAAGCAAACTTGATATATGCATTTTCAAATATTTTCTCGTTCTGAAGTATTACAAAATAGGATTATACTCTGCGGCGCTTGGGCGGGCGGCATCCGTTATGAGGTACAGGAGTTACATCCGTAATACTGGTTACAGTAAGGCCACATGCAGCAAGAGCTCTGATTGCAGCTTCTCTTCCTGAACCCGGTCCCTTTACAAAGACATCAACAGTCTTAAGGCCGTGAATAAGTGCAGCCTTTGTTGCTGTCTCTGCAGCCATCTGTGCAGCATAAGGAGTAGATTTCCTTGAACCTTTAAATCCGAGACCACCAGCACTTGCCCAACTAAGAGCATTACCTGCAGCATCTGTCAATGTAACGATTGTGTTATTGAAAGATGACTGAATATGTGCCTGTCCGTGTTCAACGTTCTTCTTGACACGCTTCTTTGCTTTAGAAGCACTAGATTTCTGATTTGCCATTTTAAACTAACCTACTTTCTTCCTATGAATATTTCTTAAGTTACTGTATGTAATAAGAGAATTACTTCTTCTTATTAGCGATTGTTCTCTTAGGACCTTTTCTTGTTCTAGCATTGGTCTTTGTTCTCTGACCGCGAACAGGAAGTCCTCTTCTGTGACGAATACCTCTGTAGCATCCAATTTCTGAAAGACGCTTGATGTTCATAGCGATTTCTCTTCTAAGATCACCTTCTACGTCATAGTCATTACCGATAATCTCAGCAATCTTCTTTACTTCATCATCTGTAAGATTACGAACACGTGTGTCGGGATTTACATTTGCAGCAGCAAGTATCTTATTTGAGCTTGTTCTTCCAATACCATAGATATATGTGAGACCAATCTCAACTCGCTTATCTCTAGGTAAGTCTACACCTGCAATACGAGCCATTTTAAAAATTCCTCCATTTAATTAAAAATAATGTGAAGTTTTGCGCATTTTCCGCAAAACTAAGTTAATTTCAGAAATCAGAGATTTCTATTTAACTTATTGTTACTTGTTTGATTGGGGCGTATAACATGCCCAATCGGACAGTACTTAATCCGATCTTTCCAATACACATTGGTATCAAAAAGTAATGTCAAAATGACTCGAATCAGCCCTGTCTCTGTTTGTGCTTAGGGTTTTCGCAAATTACACGAATAACGCCTTTTCTCTTAATAACCTTGCACTTTTCGCACATAGGCTTAACAGAAGACCTAACTTTCATTTGTAACTCCTTTCTGGTATACATGCGTACAAAAGGGCATACTTTTAGCCCTCTAAAAACGACCGCATTCAATAATAACATATAAATCCATTAAATACAAGTATATATTTTTACGGAAGTTAATTTGTACTCAGTATAGTATTCCCAAAGACTCAATTAAAATCTTTTCCGGGATGCAAGCTTATATTTACTTATCTCTCCAAATAATTCTTCCTTTTGAAAGATCATAAGGTGAAAGTTCAAGTGTTACTTTATCTCCGGGAAGGATACGGATAAAGTTTTGTCTGAGCTTTCCACTAATGTGTGCAAGCACAACATGACCATTTTCAAGTTCTACCCTAAACATTGTATTAGGGAGTTTCTCTATTACTTTTCCTTCTATTTCAATTACATCTGCTTTAGACATTTAATTAACCTCATTTCTATAATAGCTTAACATGGTTCAATTTATGATTGTCAGTATCTCGGGTTCTCCCTCTGGTCGTATGGCAATTGTATTTTCATAATGAGCAGCCAGTGAACCATCTAATGTTACCACAGTCCATTCATCATCCAGAAATGCAATTTTACGCTTTCCCATTGTTATCATTGGTTCAACACATAATGTCATTCCGGGCCTAAGCGTAATTCCTCTTTTAAAGAATTGACGAAAATTCGGAATATACGGTTCCTCATGAAGCTCTTTACCTATTCCGTGTCCCGTTAGCTCTCTGACTATCCCATACCCGTGGGGTTTTATATAACTATCAATTGCTTTTGATATATCATAAAGTCTGTTTCCCGCTTTGGCATATTTGATGCCTTCGAAAAAACTTTGCTGCGTAATATCAATAAGTTTTTGAGCCTCAGGTGATATTTTTCCAACACCCCAGGTCCGTGCAGCATCTGAATGAAATCCTTTGTAAATAAGTCCGGTATCAAGAGAAACAATATCGCCCTCTTTCAATATAACTTCTGCTTTTGGTATTCCGTGAACAACCTCGTCATTCACGGAAATACATACTGAAGCAGGATATCCTTCATAATCTTTACAATTAGGGACTCCACCACGTTTTCTGATAGCTTCTTCACCAATGGAATCAAGTTCCAATGTGGAAATACCCGGTCTGAGTGCATCATGCAGTTCTTCATGAACCTGTGCAAGCAGCTGTCCTGCTTTTCTCATGAGGTTCAATTCGTCTTCTGATTTAATTGTGACCGGCATTACTCTTTACCTCTTTGGTTAACCGAGAATACCTGTGATTGCATTAAATACTTCCTGCATATCCTTTGTTCCGTCAACCGTTTTGAGGATATTCTTCTTTGTATAATAGTCAATAAGAGGCTGTGTCTGCTCATGATAAACATCAAGACGATTTTTAACTGTTTCAGGCTTATCATCATCTCTCTGAACTAGTTCACTACCACATGTGTCGCAAATACCTTCCTGTTTCGGAGGAATATGCTCAATGTGATAAGTTGCGCCACACTTAAGGCATGCTCTTCTTCCTGACATTCTGCGAATGATATTTTCATCAGGAACATCTACATTTATTGCAAAATCAACCTTATCGCCAAGCTTTGTAAGTTCTTTGTCAAGTACATCAGCCTGAGGAATTGTTCTCGGAAATCCATCAAGCACGTAACCATTCTTGCAATCGTCCTGAGCTACTCTGTCGAGAAGGATCTCTACAGTAAGTTCATCAGGAACAAGCTGTCCTTTATCCATGTATTCTTTTGCTTTCTTACCAAGCTCTGTTCCGTTTTTGATATTTGCTCTGAAAATATCACCTGTTGAAATATGCGGAACCTTATACTTATCAGCAATCATTTTTGCCTGTGTACCTTTTCCTGCACCTGGTGCACCTAACATAATAATCTTCATACTTATGTCTCTCCTTTTACTCTCATTTATTTAGAATCAAGCTAAAAAAAATCTCTTTCCTTCTAATCCATTCTTATCAATTAGAAATATTTAAAACTGTATCTATTAGAAAAACATACATACAATTTTAAATATTTCTTATTGATCAAGAATGAAATAGCTGTAAAATACACAACAAGAGGTTAGGAAGCATACCTTAAAAAAGGCATGCTCCAAAACCTCTTATTTTTTAATCATCTAAAAAACCTTTATAATTACGTACCAACATCTGTGATTCAATCTGTTTCACCGTTTCAAGAATTACACTTACAACAATGATAAGGCTCGTACCACCGAAGGATACGTTAGCTCCGAATACACCATTAAAGAAAATAGGAAGAACACCTATAATTGTAAGTCCAATTGCTCCTATAAAAATGATGTAGTTCAGAATGTTTGTTAAATAATCACTGGTGGGCTTACCAGGACGAATACCAGGTATAAATCCACCCTGTTTTTTCATATTATCCGCAATCTCAAGCGGATTGAATGTGATAGATGTATAGAAATATGCAAAGAATATCAGCAATAAAATATATACAACCAATCCAATGGAATATTTCAAATTGGATGGATCACACCAATAGCTTTGATTCAAGTATTTAAGGATCTCACTCCACGCTCCTGTCCCCTTATAACCAACAAGCTGGCTTATGATTATCGGAAACTGGAAGAGGGACATCGCAAAAATTATAGGCATTACACCTGCGGTATTTACCTTGAGTGGAATTTCTGAATGATTTCCACCGTAAGTTTTTCTCCCCTGAATCTTTTTTGCATACTGTACCGGTATTCTACGTTCTGCACCGTTCAAAAGAACTACAAGAACTACCATTGCAACAATAACTGCTACAATAATGATTACCGATACCACCCCTCTGGCAATATTCTTGCCTGTAACAAATTGAGTAAACAGGCTACTCAAATCGGAAGGCATTCTTGAAATAATGTTAATAGTAAGAACGATAGAAATACCATTTCCTACACCATTATCAGTAATGCGCTCACCGATCCACATAAGGAATGCACTGCCGGCGGTGAGAGCTGCAACTATTTCTACAACATACATAGGTGACTTCTCAATAAGGAAGTTACTTCTGTAAAAACCTATTGCCATAGCAATTGACTCAATAAGAGCCAATGCTACAGTAATATATCTTGTAAGAGCTGCAAGCTTCTTTCTTCCATCCTCACCATCCCTCTGCCATTCCTCAAATTTAGGAATAGCAATAGTAAGAAGCTGAATAATAATGGAAGATGTGATATACGGCGTAATATTGAGTGCCAATATTGACATATTTTCAAATGATCCGCCTGTAAATCGATCCATAAAACCAAAGGCGTTATTTTTTGAAAGTTCTGCAAACCACTGCTGGAATACTGTAACATTCATTCCGGGTACAGGTATTGCTGAACCAAGTCTGATCACTAAAAGCATAGCAAATGTGAACAGTAATTTTAATCTTATATCTTTGATTTTGAATGCATTCTTAATGGTTGTGAACATCAAATCACCTCTGCCGTTCCCCCAAGAGCTTCGATTTTCTCCTTAGCAGATGCACTATATGCATTTACCTTAACCGTAAGCTTTTTGGTAAATTCACCGTTACCGAGTATCTTTACACCATCATATTCATGTTTGATGATGCCATTATCCTTAAGTGCCTGTACGTCAACAACACTATCGTTATCAAAGCACTCAAGTGAACTTACATTTATTGCTACGATCTTCTTAGAATTAATGTTCTTAAATCCTCTCTTAGGAAGACGACGGAAGAGGGGCATCTGTCCACCCTCAAATCCGGGTCTCGGAGCACCTGAACGAGCTTTCTGTCCTTTGTGTCCTTTACCTGCAGTCTTGCCATTTCCTGAGCCATGACCGCGGCCTCTTCTGAAATTGTCACTCTGAACAGAACCCTCGGCAGGTCTCAAACTAGATAATTCCATGACTTTCCTCCTTTATTAGTTCAGTTCTTCTACCTTAACAAGGTGTCTGATCTGCTGGATCTGACCTCTGGTTGCAGAGTTATCCGGCAGTTCAACACTGCTGTTAAGCTTTTTAAATCCCATTGATTTTACCGTAGCAACCTGCTTCGGAACAGCACCAATAGTGGACTTTACCAATGTGATTTTAAGCTTCTTTCCACTTTCATTATTAGCTGCCATTGATTTTCTCCTTTACTAGATGTTGCTTTAGATTAAGCGATAACTTCTTCTACAGACTTACCACGCTTCTTAGCAACTTCTTCGGGTGTCTTAAGGTTTGCAAGACCATTGATGGTTGCATATACTACATTCTGCTTGTTGTTAGAACCAAGAGACTTTGTACGAATGTTCTTAATTCCAGCAAGCTCACAAACAGAACGAGCAGGACCACCAGCGATGATACCGGTACCTTCCGGAGATCTCTTCAGCAGAACCTCTGCAGAACCGAACTTACCAACGAAATCATGTGTAATACTGTTGTTCTCATCAAGCGGAACTGTGATGAGGTTCTTTGTAGCGTCCTCCTTACCCTTACGGATAGCATCCGGAATTTCAGTAGACTTACCAAGACCTACACCTACATGACCGTTTCCGTCACCTACAACAACGAGTGCGGTGAACTTCATATTGCGTCCACCCTTTACAACCTTAGTAACTCGCTTGATGGTAACGACTTTATCTGTTAATTCAAGCTGACTTGCATCAACGATTGTACGCTTCATTATCTTTCTCCCTTCCTTAGAATTCTAAGCCTGCTTTTCTGGCTGCCTCAGCCAGTGCTGCTACCTTACCATGGTAGATGTAACCGCCTCTGTCGAAAACAACAGCCTTGATACCCTTCTCCATTGCTCTCTTAGCAACAACATCACCAATATATGCAGCGGCCTCAACATTATCTGTAACCTTCAGAGCTGACTTAATGTCCTTCTCAAGTGTGGAAGCAGAAACGAGTGTCTTACCGGCAACATCATCGATAACCTGAGCATACATATGATTATTACTTCTGAAAACTGCAAGACGCGGTCTTTCAGCAGTGCCGCTGAAACGATTGCGAATTCTCAGATGCTTCTTTTCGCGACTTTTCTGTCTGGATTCTTTACTAACCATTTTTTACTCTCCTTATCTCTTACTTCTTACCGGTCTTACCAACCTTGCGGCGGATAACTTCATCAGCGTACTTGATTCCCTTGCCCTTATACGGCTCAGGAGCTCTCTTCTCTCTGATGATTGCTGCATGCTGGCCAACCTTTTCTTTATCTATTCCCTTGACGATAATAGCATTACCTTCAACGACTGTCTCGATTCCTTCAGGATCATCGAGTTCAATCGGATGTGAATAGCCAAGGGTTAAGGTGAGTTTTTTGCCGCTCTTTGCTGCTCTGTAACCTACACCATTAACTTCAAGTTTCTTCTCATAGCCATCTGTTACACCAACAACCATGTTGTTCAGAAGACTTCTTGAAAGTCCGTGAAGCGCTCTGGTCTTTTTCTGATCGTCAGGTCTCTTTACTTCAATCTGACCATCTTTCTGCTCGAACTGCATTTCTGCAGGAAAAATTCTCTCAAGAGTGCCCTTAGGACCCTTAACAGTCACCTTATTATTTTCTGCGACCTCTACTGTTACACCAGCAGGAACCGCGATTGGCATTTTTCCAATTCGTGACATGCCCGTACCTCCAATTTACCATACAAATGCAAGAACTTCACCACCAACTTGAAGTTCTCTTGCTTTTTTATCAGTTACAACACCCTGGTTTGTAGAAATGATTGCAATTCCGAGACCACCAAGTACTCTCGGGAGCTCATCTCTACCTGCGTATACACGAAGACCAGGCTTGGAAATTCTCTTTAAACCGGTGATAACTCTGTCATTTCTGTCAACACCGTACTTAAGTGTGATGTGAAGATTCTTGAAACCATTCTCTTCAACAATGTCAAACTTCTTTATATAACCTTCATCAAGAAGAATGTTTGCAATAGCAAGCTTCATCTTTGAAGAGGGAACGTCAACAGTATCATGCTTTGCAGTGTTCGCATTACGAATTCTTGTAAGCATATCTGCAATAGGATCATTCATTGCCATTTTGAAAAAGCCTCCTTAATTTTCTATTATTGCTCCGCCTTACTGTACCCGTCTGTACAGAGACACGAAGCCGCAATGTTTTTATATTACCAACTAGCCTTACGTACACCCGGGATCTCGCCCTTGTAAGCTAACTCACGGAAACAAATTCTGCAGATTCCGTATTTTCTAAGATAAGCATGCGGACGACCGCAGATTCTGCAACGATTATATGCACGTGTAGAAAACTTCGGTTTCATCTGCTGTTTTACCTTCATGGATAATTTAGCCATGTGTCTCGATTCCTCCTATTTTTATACAAAACCGAATATTTATTATTCAGTTCGTATGTCACATCACCGGACAGGATAAACCTTGTCAGGTGATTTGATCATCAGTAATTATTTAGCGAAAGGCATGTTGAAGAGTGTTAAAAGCTCACGAGCCTCTTCATCAGTCTTGGCAGTTGTTGTAAAGATGATATCCATACCTCTTGTCTTATCAACCTTATCGTACTCAATCTCAGGGAAGATGAGCTGCTCTTTGATACCAAGAGCATAGTTTCCTCTGCCATCAAATGCGTTCGGGTTAACACCACGGAAGTCGCGGACACGAGGAAGTGCGAGGTTAATGAGACGATCCATGAACTCATACATCTTCTCACCACGAAGAGTTACCTTACATCCAATCGGCATACCCTCTCTTATTTTGAAGTTAGCGATGGACTTCTTAGCCTTTGTATAAACAGGCTTCTGACCGGAGATGATCTGCATATCGTTAGCAGCATTCTCAAGAACCTTAGCGTTCTCTTTAGCTTCACCTACAGCCATGTTTATTACAATCTTATCAAGCTTCGGAACTTCCATGACATTCTTGTAACCAAATTTCTTTGTCATAGCGCTCACGATCTCGTCTTTATATAAATCCTTATATCTACTCAAAGCTCCTTACCTCCTTTCTTATCAGTCAATGACATCACCTGTTGATTTTGCGATGCGGACCTTCTTACCATCCTCAACCTTGAAACCAACACGAGTTGCCTTTCCCTTATGAACATACATAACATTGGAGATGTCCATGGGAGCTTCCTGCTGAATGATACCACCGTTGGGGTTAGCTGCAGAGGGCTTTGTGTGCTTTGTTACCATGTTAGCACCCTCAACTACTACCTTACCATTCTTTGTGTCAACTGAGAGTACCTTGCCTTCTTTATCTTTGCTCTTACCAGCGATTACTTTAACAGTATCGCCCTTTTTAATCTTACTTGTAGACATTCGGTGCCTCCTTATAATACTTCCGGAGCGAGAGAAAGAATCTTCATGTATTTCTTATCACGAAGCTCTCTTGCAACGGGTCCAAAAATACGAGTTCCCTTCGGGTTACCTTCATCATTGATGATAACTGCAGCGTTCTCATCGAAGCGGATATAAGAACCATCCTTACGGCGAGTTTCTTTAACAGTACGTACTACAACTGCCTTAACAACATCACCCTTCTTTACAACGCCGCCTGGTGTTGCTTCTTTGACCGAAGCAACAACTACATCGCCGATTCTCGCATATCTTCTTGTAGAACCGCCCATAACACGAATAGTCAAAAGTTCTTTTGCACCAGTGTTATCAGCAACTCTAAGTCTGCTTTCCTGCTGAATCATGTTATTTCTCCTTTATAATCAACTATCAGCTAATTACTTAGCACGCTCAATAATCTGAACCAGTCTCCATCTCTTGTCTTTAGAGATCGGTCTTGTTTCCATAACCTTGACTGTATCACCTATACGGCACTCATTGTTCTCATCATGAGCCTTCAGCTTATAGGTTCTTTTTACGATCTTCTTGTAAAGAGGATGCTTTACATGATCTTCGATGGAAACAACGATGGTCTTATCCATCTTATCGCTTGTTACTTTACCAACACGCGTTTTTCTTAAATTTCTTTCCACG
Source organism: Butyrivibrio sp. AE3004 (assembly GCF_000703165.1). NCBI lineage: Bacteria > Bacillati > Bacillota > Clostridia > Lachnospirales > Lachnospiraceae > Butyrivibrio > Butyrivibrio sp. AE3004. Next base: position 484,334 of record NZ_JNLQ01000002.1, on the reverse strand, counting down.
ATATACTCCTTTCAGGATTCCATTACTGTGCTGCTTTCTGAGTGATCACAGTCTGAATTCTAGCAATATTCTTTCTAACCTCTTTAATTCTTGCTGTGTTATCCAGCTGGTTAGTTGCATTCTGGAATCTCAGATTAAAAAGTTCCTTTTTAGCTGATACAAGCTCCTGGCTGAGTTCCTCAGCAGACTTAGCTTTCAGCTCTTCTACATACTTATTAGTTTTCATTGGATGCACCGCCTTCCAAATCAGCCTTTGAAACGATCTTGCACTTGCAAGGAAGTTTGTGTGTTGCAAGACGAAGTGCTTCTCTTGCAACTTCTTCATCGACTCCGCCGATTTCAAACATTACACGTCCAGGCTTAACAACTGCTACCCAGTAATCTACAGAACCCTTACCAGAACCCATACGAGTTTCAGCAGGCTTTGCTGTAACAGGCTTGTCAGGGAAAATCTTAATCCATACCTGACCACCACGCTTGATGAAACGAGTCATAGCGACACGGGCTGCCTCGATCTGATTTGAACGAATCCAGCAGGGCTCAAGCGCTACTATTCCATACTCACCGTATGCAATTGTGTTGCCGCGTGTAGCCTTACCAGCCATAGAACCGCGGAACTGCTTACGATGCTTTACTCTCTTCGGCATTAACATTATTTATCGCTCCCTTCCTTATCTGAATTCTCGGATGCTTTAGTAGGAAGTACTTCACCCTTATAGATCCATACCTTAACACCAACCTTACCATAGGTTGTATCTGCCTCAGCAAATCCATAATCAATATCTGCTCTAAGTGTCTGAAGCGGGATTGTACCCTCGCTGTAGAACTCGCTACGAGCGATATCAGCACCACCAAGACGTCCGCTGCAGCATGCCTTAATACCCTGTGCATCTGTCTTCATTGTTCTGCTCATGCATGACTTCATAGCACGACGGAAAGATACACGATTCTCAAGCTGCTGTGCGATGTTCTCTGCAACAAGCTGAGCGTCCTTATCAGGCTTCTTGATTTCTTTAATATCTACAAGAACTTTCTTGTCTGTAAGCTTTGAAAGCTCTTTCTTTGTTACTTCAATTTCAGCACCGCCCTTACCGATTACAAAACCGGGCTTAGCTGTATATACGATTACTTTAACACGATCAGATGCTCTCTCGATCTCAATCTTTGAGATGCCTGCAGCGTAAAGCTTCTTCTTCAGAAACTTTCTGATCTTGTAATCTTCAACAAGATTGTCTGCAAATTCGTCATTCTCTGCATACCATTTGGAATCCCAATCTGCAATGATGCCGACTCTGAGGCCATGAGGATTAACTTTCTGTCCCATTGAACTTACTTTCTCCTTTCTTATCTCTCATCCAGAATTACAGTCAAATGGCTTAATCTCTTCTGAATTCTGTAAGCTCTACCCTGAGCTCTAGGCTGAATTCTCTTCATAATCGGGCCATTGCTTGCATTGCACTCTGCAATGTACAGATTAGCTCTGTTCATGCCGTTGTTGTTCTCAGCATTTGCAATTGCAGAATTAAGTAACTTATAAATAACGCTGGAAGCATATCTCGGATTGTACTCCAGGATAGCAAGTGCTGTCTCAACGTCCTTACCCCTTATAGCATCCATAACGAAGCATGCCTTCTGTACGGGGATTCTTGCGTAAGATAATTTTGCTGAAGGTCTTGTGTCCTTCTGAGCATTTCTCTCTCTCTTAACTTGAGATCTATGTGCTGTTGCCATAGATTTAACCTCCTTTCAATGTTGAACCAAGTCACAGGACTTAGCGAACTCCGCCCTTCTTCTCAGGAGAGTTTCCTGCGTGACCTCTGTAGGTTCTTGTAGGAACAAACTCACCAAGCTTGTGACCAACCATATCTTCCGTTACATATACCGGAATATGCTTTCTTCCGTCATGAACAGCGATTGTGTGTCCAACGAAGGAAGGGAAAATCGTGGAACGACGGGACCATGTCTTAACAATCTGCTTCTGATTCTCAGCATTCATTGCATCGATCTTCTTGAGCAAATTTGCATCTGCGAAAGGTCCCTTTTTAAGTGATCTAGACATTGTCATTCTCCTCTCGTATATGTCAATACGTTTTCTTACTATTCGGATGTCAATCACCGGACACGGAAAATCCGGCCAAGTGATTTGCTCATCCTCTATCAACCGGCATCAATTATTTGATAGCCTTACCATCTCTTCTTCTGATGATCATCTTGTTAGAAGCCTTTTTCTTCTTACGTGTCTTATAACCAAGAGCAGGCTTACCCCAAGGTGTGCACGGTCCGGAACGACCAATAGGTGCTCTACCTTCACCACCACCATGCGGGTGATCATTCGGGTTCATAACTGATCCACGAACTGTAGGACGAATGCCCATGTGACGCTTACGACCAGCTTTACCGATATTGATAAGGTTATGATCGATGTTACCAACAGTACCGATTGTTGCACGACACTCGATCGGAACAAGTCTCATTTCGCCAGAAGGAAGACGAAGTGTTGCATACTTACCTTCTTTAGCCATGAGCTGAGCAGAGTTACCAGCTGAACGAACAAGCTGACCACCTCTTCCAGGATAAAGCTCAATGTTGTGTACACTTTCACCGACAGGTATGTTAGCAAGAGGGAGGCAGTTACCGATACGAACTTCAGCTTCAGGACCATTCATGATTGTCATGCCATCCTTAAGTCCCTGAGGAGCAAGGATGTAAGCCTTTGTGCCATCCTCATACTCAAGCAATGCGATGTTTGCTGTTCTGTTAGGATCGTACTCGATACCGATAACCTTAGCATTGCAATCATCTTTATAACGCTTGAAGTCGATGATTCTGTATTTTCTTCTTCCACCGCCACCGCGATGTCTTACTGTGATTTTACCCTGGTTATTACGTCCAGCCTTAGAATTCTTTGAAACAAGAAGGCTCTTCTCAGGAGTTGTCTTTGTGATCTCTGAGAAATCAGAACCTGTCATATTTCTTCTAGACGGTGTATATGGGCCGTATTTCTTAATTCCCATGATTATCTCCTTTTTGTTATCACGCACGGTTATCAACCCGGATCCGGACTTTGTTTAAGATCCTGTGCGTATAGTCAATTAGTTATTATCAAAGTCCCTGGAAAATCTCGATGTCCTTGCTGTCTGCTGTAAGCTGTACGATTGCTTTTTTGATCTTAGCTGTTCTGCCGTATGTCATACCGCGTCTCTTAAGCTTACCGTTAGCGTTAAGTGTGTTTACCTTTGAAACCTTAGCGCCTTCGAACATCTTCTCAACTGCTTCCTTTATCTGAGTCTTGTTTGCTTCAGGATGAACAAAGAAAGTGTATTTCTTTTCGCCCATGGCATTCATGCTCTTCTCTGTAAGTACAGGCTCAAGGATTACATCATAATACTGTAAAGCTGCCATTATGCATACACCTCCTCAATCTTTGCAACTGCGTCCTTTGTAAGAACGAGTGTATGAGCGTTCACAATGTCATAAACATTGATTGTGTTTGTAAGAGCTGTCTTAACCTCTGTAAGGTTCTTAGCTGACTTAACAACTTTTTCATCCTTCTCAGCAACAACAACAAGTGCCTTGCGAGTTGCTTTAAGGTTGTTCATAACCTCTGCGAACTTCTTTGTCTTAAACTCATCCATCTTAAGCTCATCAAGAACAATAAGCTTACCTGTCTGAACCTTATCTGTGAGTGCAGACTTAAGAGCTGCTCTCTTCTCTTTCTGATTCATCTTGAAAGAATAATCTCTCGGAACCGGAGCGAATACTACACCGCCGCCTGTCCACTGAGGAGATCTTGTGGATCCCTGTCTTGCATGACCGGTTCCCTTCTGTCTCCAAGGCTTGCGACCACCTCCGCTAACTTCGGAACGTGTCTTTGCCTTCTGTGTACCCTGACGATTGTTAGCAAGCTGCTGAACTACTGCCAGATGTACGAGATGTTCATTAACTTCAACTCCGAAGATGGCATCATTAAGATCGATGCTGCCAACTTCTTTGCCTTCCATATTGTAAACAGATACGTTAGCCATCTGTATGTTCCTCCTTTCGTGAAAAGTTATGCCTCAACCTTTGTGGTTTCCTTGATTGTTACAAGTCCCTTCTTCGGTCCAGGTACTGCGCCCTTTACAAGGATCAGATTCTTATCAGCATCAACACGAACAACCTCAAGATTCTGAACTGTTACTTTAACGCTTCCCATGTGACCAGGCATTCCTTTTCCTTTGAATACACGGCTCGGATCGGAACTGGATCCATTAGAACCCTGATGACGGTGGAACTTGGAACCATGAGCCATAGGTCCTCTGTGCTGACCATTCTTCTTAATAGCACCCTGGAATCCCTTACCCTTGGATGTTGCAGTTGCATCAATCTTATCACCTGCAGCGAAGATATCTGCTTTGATTTCACTTCCAAGCTCGTACTCAGATGCGTTCTCGAACTTGAACTCACGAACGAATCTCTTGCAAGACACGCCTGCTTTCTTGAAGTGACCCTGCTGAGCCTTGTTTACACCATGTGCATGTACGATTGTCTTCTTGCCGTTCTTGTCTCTGTTGATTATCTTTTCTTTCTTATCAACATAACCAACCTGAACTGCACTGTAACCATCGTTTTCAACGGTCTTAATCTGTGTTACTACACAGGGGCCTGCCTGCAGAACAGTTACAGGTACAAGTGAACCGTCTTCGTTGAAGATCTGAGTCATACCGATCTTCGTAGCTAAGATAGCCTTCTTCATTGTATTTACCTCCTTATTACATCTACAGCGGATGCTTGTTTCGTTCGTAATGTCGCTTTAATTGCCTTTTGCAATTCTCCAGTTTTCACGGCATCATACGCCTCGCATCATACTAGTAGAAGGTTTACACTAGTTACCGATGAATTATTTCATCTTGATGTTGATGTTTACACCTGCGGGCATCTCTAATCTCTGAAGAGCCTCAACTGTCTTAGGTGTAGGTGTGATGATATCAATCAGTCTCTTGTGAGTTCTCTGCTCGAACTGCTCTCTGGAATCCTTGTACTTATGTACCGCACGAAGAATTGTTACTACTTCCTTTTTAGTAGGAAGCGGTACAGGTCCGCTGACCTGAGATCCGTTCTTCTTAACTGTCTCGATGATCTTCTTTGCAGAAGCATCTACGAGCTGATGATCATACGCCTTCAATGTAATTCTCATTACCTGATTTGCCATAAAAAAAGTCGCCTCCTTTTCGCACTTTAATTAGATAAGTACGACAAGCGGTGACTGTACACTCTCCCGTGTGTGTCATGGACCCGAACCATCCGTATCCTGTTTTCACACGTCGTTTCTGCTAGTTAAACTTCGCAGACATTTTGTTTGTACAGTGACTTGTCGTCAGATTGTCTGACCTCAAGGGTCTCTTGACATTCGCTCCACGGAAAACCTGTCTCACTGGATAAGACAGCAACCTCTCGCTTCACAGCTATCATGTCACAGCATGTGTTACTATATATCATTTTTTCATTTCATGCAAGCCCAATTTTCAAAATTAATCACTTTTTATTAAAAATAGGCAATTTCAGCTATTTTAGCTTGATGTATTTTAATCTATTTTATGCATACACTACCATTTTATGCATTTTCGGATAAAATCTATAAATGTTTCTTCTATATTATATAGATGAAAATCAATATATTATATATTATGAAGTTAAGAAGTATATCATCTATTATTTCTTCACATTACCGGGAATAAACTATTACTTCATATGTATTACCCGAATCATATCAACAAGATTCATTTATTACAAGGAGCTTTTATGTGGATTGCAAACAATTGGAAAGATTATGAAGTTATTGATACCTCAGGTGGCGAGAAGCTTGAACGCTGGGGTGACTATATGCTTGTTCGTCCTGATCCCCAGGTAATCTGGAACACTAAGAAAAAACATATGGGATGGAAAAAGTGGAATGCGCGCTACCAGCGAAGTAACAAAGGCGGCGGTGAATGGGATTTCCGTTCCCTTCCCGAAGAATGGACTATTAACTATAATGACCTTACTTTTCATCTCAAGCCCTTCAGCTTTAAACACACCGGTTTGTTCCCTGAACAGGCAGCAAACTGGGATTGGTTTTCAGATTTAATTAAGAAGGCTGATCGTCCTGTTAAAGTACTTAATCTTTTTGCTTATACCGGTGGTGCTACTGTTTCAGCCGCTAAGGCCGGAGCTTCAGTCACGCATGTTGATGCCGCTAAAGGCATGGTTGCCTGGGCAAAAGAAAATGCCGCATCGTCCGGACTTGCAGATGCCCCTATCAGATATCTTGTGGATGATTGCGGAAAATTTGTCGACAGGGAAATACGTCGCGGCAATCATTATGATGGTATTATCATGGATCCTCCCTCATACGGCAGAGGTCCAAAAGGTGAAATTTGGAAAATCGAAGACTGTGTTTATGACCTAATATTAAGAAGCGTTCAACTTCTGTCGGATACCCCCCTGTTTTTCCTTATCAATTCCTATACAACAGGATTACAGCCCGCTGTTCTTTCCTATATGATACACACCGCTATCGATCCTCTTCATGAAGGTGTCGTTGAAGCAGATGAAGTTGGTCTTCCTGTTTCTTCAAACGGTCTTGTTCTTCCTTGCGGAGCAAGTGGCAGATGGACTGCAAAATGATTCCATTATAAGATAAAAAAGTCATTCCGAATTGTTCCGGAATGACATTTTTTATTTATTCAGTTTTGCTTTTTCATTTATTTAGTTTTGCTTTTTTCTTTAAAAGCATAGCATTCTGTTCTGCCTGAATTTCGCGTCTGATAATCTCCATTGTCTCGCAATCTGCTCTCTCTTCCTCTTCGGTAGGAATCATACTATATGGTTTTCCATCTCCGGCATCAATTCTCTCACGTATTTGCTGCATTCTGCGGTCAAGCTGGTTTATAAGATCTGCACTAAACTTTAAATCCTCGGAAATAAGTTCAGCATTTTCAATATCCTTTTTATATTTCATCTTGTGTTCCAGACTTGCCCAAAAATCCATTGCAATGGTTCTGAACTGAACCTCAACCTTCGTCCATTCCTTCATCTCAGTAAGGAATATCGGAGTTTCAATTATAAGATGTAAACTTCTATATCCGCTATCCTTTGGCGTTGCTATATAATCCTTTTCCACAAGGACATTAACATCATCTTGTTTTTTCAGGCACTCAGCCAGCATATAAATATCATCAACAAAGGAACATATTGCTCTGCAACCTGCGATATCCGAGATATTACTCTCAATATTCTCTATCGAAAAAGGTATTCCTTTACGATTGAGTTTTTCATATATGCTTACCGGAGTTTTTATTCTGCTTTTTATGCTTTCAAACGGGTTACGATTGTTTTTAAGTGAGAGTTCCTTATTAAGCACCTCCAGCTTTGTTCTCACTTCTGATAATGCACAATCGTACTTCATCATCATGATCTGGAATTCCTGCACCTGCCCTCTCATGATAAGCAGCTGCTCAATTTCCTTCTGTGATACATTACTAATGTTCAACAATGACTTCTGCTCATTGGTCATCAGTGTCCTGTCGAGTGAAGTCAAATCAAGATTTCCAATAGACATGGGCATTCCTCCAAATTACCATTATGCCCCCTCCATTTCAATTATATCACTGACATTCAATTATTTATGAACTAATTCTAAAGCTTTTATAATGTTATGACTAAAGCAACACTATATTATAAATCTTTTGAAAATAACTTTCATACTTAGTCAGCTGAATTTTCAGCGGTCATATCTGCATAAGAAATAATACGGTAGTTTAATGATGCTCTTGGGCCTGCAAGGACCTTTAACCTATCCTGAAGTCTTCTGTGCACAAGCATGCACTCCTCAACTCCGGTACCTGTGAGTAGAACAAGATACTGTGTTCTTGAATACTTGCAAAAAGCATCTCCGTGTCTTAGTGTTTCGTTAATTGCATCTTTTAAGGACTCCATGCGCCTCTCGGCTTTTTCCTCCTGCTTTATTTCCTTGCCTTCATAATCTGCGATAGTAAGCAGGAGCAAAAATACAGTGAGACCATGCCTTTCCATATTCCTGCTCAGGATATGGTAAGATGCGCTCATCTCAGGGAAAAGACATTCATACGGCCCCCCTTCTTCCTCCATGATGAGTCCGCTTTTTAATGAATTCTCACCCGTGCCTTCCCGGTCCTCACCCTCTGTTCCGGAAAAAGCGGCATCCTGAAGCTTTTGATAACAACGCTGCATATTCTCAGTCGGTGTAATTCCAAGTTCTTCCGCATAGTATCTGATCATTTCTTCATAGAGAGAATAGGCTTTTTTGTAATTTCTCATGTGCCTGTAGGCATTGATTTCACCAACCTGCCATTCGCAATCCGGATCTATAATCGATGCATTATGATAAATCTCAGCCATCTTCTCATAGTTATTGTTTGCCTTATAATAATCAGCAAGAAAATCGACGCATTCCTCGTATTGTGTTCTCAGTTCCTCGCTCTTTTTCGATATCCAATAGAGTTCGTTGAGTTCAGGCAGAAAGTCACCTTTGTAGGTATCAAAAGCTTTTTGATAATTACTGGCTTTTTCATCATCATCAGAAGCTTTCCTGGCATTTTTTATGTAGTTTGAAAAATCAACTGTATCGGCATTTGCTTCAACATCAGGAGCAGCCTTGTAAACACCATCCGTAAAAGCTACAACATTTCCATTAGGAATTCCGGCCTTCTCTGCAACCTTTCTGAATTGATAGATAAGATTATTCATACTGTTGTTAAGATTGCTCTTTACATTCAGATCCTCTGAATAAATATCATCCTGAAGATCCTCCTTTTTCACACCGCTGATTCCCGCTGTAAAAACTCTGGCAACAAGCTGAATATACTTAGATGCTCTGTTTCTTCCAAGAGTAATGTCCTTGCCATTACATTCTATTCCGAATCCGCCTAATGTTTTGATATAGAGTTTAGTTTTTTTCATATTCCTCTCGTATCGTATTACTAATCGCAAATTTATACATCTGCGATAATCAGAATCTGATACTTTAACCCCTTCTATAATAAGATTCCCGGTCAACGTCGCCGGACATCAACCGAGAATCATTATATCATGTATTCAATCATATAATAAACAAATACCTTGATATTTAGATAAAAAGATATGATTGTGATAACTATCTGTCCCAAGTGGGTTATTCTTTTTCATTATTATTCCAGATTTGCTGCGCAATCCTGAAGTAAGGAAATAATAGGAATGTGCTGAGGGCATGCGCCTTCACATTGTCCGCACTGTATGCAGGAGGATGCAAGCCCTTTGTCTTTTGTAGCCATCTTATATTTCCACTTTGCACCATCAGTATTATTGAAAATCAGCTGTTGATTCCTTGCCTCAAAAATCTTTGGAATCTGAATCTGCTGAGGACAGCCTTCCACACAATAATGACAGGATGTACATTTTATGTTATCCACAGCATTCATCGTGTTTATGGCTTCCTTAATGGTATCCTGTTCAACATCTGACAGCGGCTTAAAATCTCTCATATAACTGAGGTTATCCCTCATCTGTTCTATGTTGCTCATTCCGGAAAGAACGGTAATTATTCCTTCCATACCGGCCACATAACGTATTGCCCAGCTTGCCGGAGATAACTCAGGATTAACCTTTTTGAAAAGCTCCGTTACCTGTGGAATGGGATTTGCAAGTGCTCCACCCTTTACAGGTTCCATTACGGTTATTGACTTACCATGTTTTCTTGCAACCTCGTAACATGCACGTGACCGAACAGATTCATTTTCCATATCTGCATAGTTTATCTGAAGCTGTATAAAATCCACCTCAGGGTGTGCAGTCAATAACTCATCAAGAAATTCAGGATCCGCATGAAAAGAAAATCCCCAGTTTTTGATCAGCCCTTTTTCTTTTTGCTCAGTCACAAATTCCCAAATATGATAGTCGTCGTATAAATGAGCATTGTTCCTCTGAATAGCATGGAGAAGATAGTAATCAAAGTAGCCTGCTCCGGTTCGCTCCAAGCTTGTATAAAACTGCTGCTTTGCACTGGCCTCATCATGGCACTGTGCCCATGCATTCAGCTTTGTACAGATAGTATATTCTTCTCTGTTATGTCTGTCAGAAACGGCAAGCTTAAAAGCTTCCTCACTTTTACCGTCGTCATACACATATGCAGTATCAAAATATGTCCCACCTGCCTCAATAAACTCATCAGCCATCTGACATACCTGTGGAATATCTATACTTCCATCTGCATTTTTGGGTAAACGCATAAGACCAAAACCCAATTTAAAAACATCTTTGCCAAACCAATCTGCCATAAGAAAAAATCTCCTGAATAATAAATTTTATGCTTTTATATTTTCCCCAATCTAACGTAGCATAATCATTATACCCCTTTTTTATAAATCACAGAATATTGAATTTCTTTAATGGCTTAATATCTTTTTATCTTTACTGACAGCCGTCCTCTTCTTGTCTCTTTCTGAACTCCGTCATAGACAAATTTACCATAACCCCTGACAGAAACCCTTGCGCCCGGTTTAAGGTCATATCCTGCGCTATAGGCTGTCCTCCCATCAACGAAAACCGATTCAGATTCTACAAGCTCCTGTGCCTTGCTCCTGCTTAATCTGTAAACAAGTGCGAGTACCGCATCCAGTCTTTCTGAAGACACCGTACCCTCGACTTCACGGAACTCAGGAATAATGTCACATTCCGTAACAGATACTTTCCTGCACTTTACCGTCGTATGCTTTATTCTGCAGAGTTCATTGCAAATAAGATCCGCAACATCTTTCATGACAAACACATATCCTTTTGTCTGATCTGTTCTGATATCACCAATCCTGTTTCTTTCAATACCCATGTTCATGAGTGCACCAAGAAAATCTCTGTGTGTAAGCTCATCAGCAAATTTTCTGTTAGCCGGCTCTATCAGGATACAATTTATAATGTCACCATCAGCCTCTTCCTGAAGAAGCAATCCCTCTTCATCAAGATAAGACGGAAGGAAGCACATCACAGCCCTCTCGGGCTCTGATGTGCCTCCATATATGCAGTAATCTACGCCATCTATCTGATTGTCTCCGGTAATAAGTCCGGAACTTACACACATACTTTTCACATCATATATCTCGGATTGTGATAAAAAATCAGTATGCGTTATATAATTATTTTCATAAGCTCGTCTTGCAAGGTCCTTTATTCTACCAAGCAAAATTTTTTCATTGTCCATTAAATGTCACTCCAAAAATGTTATCGTCTTTGGTTATAATTATAACATTTCCGGAACCTTTTTATAACTTCTTTATGCGCTCAACAGCTCGTAAAGTATTCTCTCTGCTTCCGAAAGCAGTAAGTCTGAAATAGTGTTCTCCTGAGGGGCCAAAGCCGGATCCGGGCGTACCTACAACATTTACCTTTTCAAGCAGATAATCAAAAAATTCCCAGCTTGTCATATTATCAGGAGTTCTCATCCATATGTAAGGAGCGTTTACACCGCCGTATGCTTCAAATCCGGCTTCCTTTAATCCTTCTGATATAATAGCGGCATTCTGCTTGTAATACTCTATCTGAGCAGTAATCTGCTTCCTTCCTTCTTCGGAATATACTGCCTCTCCGGCCCTCTGAACGATATAAGGAGCACCATTGTATTTGGTTCCGTGCCTTCTGGCCCATAGAGGCCACAGTTTTTCACCGCCTGTAGTAAGTTCCTTGGGAATTACAGTATATCCAAGTCTTAGGCCTGTAAATCCTGCTGTCTTTGAAAATGATCTGAACTCTATAGCACAATCTTTTGCACCTTCACATTCATATATGCTATGAGGTACATCATCTTCTGAAATAAAGGCTTCATATGCGACGTCATATAAGATTACGGAATCATGCTTGTTAGCATAATCTACCCATTCCTGAAGTCTGTCCTTTTTCATAACAGCTCCTGTAGGATTGTTAGGGAAACACAAATAAATAAGGTCAGGTACTTCGTCCGGTATATCAGGGGCAAAGCCGTTTTCCTTTGTGCACTTCATGTATATCACATCCTTAAAGCATTCTATCTCCGGAACATATTCACCTGTTCTCCCTGCCATAACATTTGAATCAACATAAACAGGATATACAGGATCACAGACAGCAATTTTATTATCCAGTCCGAAAATCTCCTGAATATTACCGCAGTCACTTTTTGCGCCATCCGACACAAATATCTCATCCGGAGATATATCACATCCTCTTGCTTTGAAGTCTTTCTCAGCTATTACATTTCTCAAAAAATCATATCCAAGGTCAGGTGCATAGCCCTTAAAAGCGGTTTCATTTCCCATCTCATCAACAGCCTTGTGAAGAGCCTCAATTATCTTAGGTGCAAGAGGCTGTGTCACATCACCGATACCAAGTCTTATTATTTCTGCCTCGGGTTTTTTGTCAGAGAATTCCTTTACTTTTTTACCTATAGTTGAAAACAGATAGCTTCCGGGAAGTTTCAAATAATTATAGTTAATTCGTGCCATGTGGCCCCTCCTTAATTTTCCTTATTTATATTGTCAAAATAGCAAAAAGGCGCCCCGGATGATTATCCAAGACGCCATTGCCTTTTACTGATTTAATTTACAACCACAGATGATTACGTGTCAAGATGACAGAATTAATATTACATTAAAAATGTATTGACATGCCTCAAAAAAGAACTTAACATTAATCGGTAAGGCAATGGCGCCAAAACAGTAAGGGTAATTCTCACTGTTTTGAGCGCCCTTTTTATTTTCAAAAACGGATTTTTTAGTTAATTAAACTTAGGAGGTATTATGTCGGTAAAGTATGTTTTTGTTATGGGTGGTGTAGTTTCAGGATTAGGAAAAGGAATCACCGCAGCATCCCTCGGGAGACTCCTAAAAGCGCGCGGCTACAAAGTAACCATGCAGAAATTTGACCCATATATTAACATGGATCCCGGAACAATGAATCCCATTCAGCACGGCGAAGTATTTGTCACTGAGGATGGTACCGAAACAGATCTGGACCTCGGTCATTATGAACGTTTTATCGATGAAAGCCTCGATAAGAATTCAAACGTAACCACAGGAAAAATTTACTGGTCAGTACTTCATAAGGAAAGACGCGGCGATTATGGCGGACATACTGTACAGGTAATTCCCCATATCACCAATGAGATTAAGGATAGATTCTACAGAAATTATGAGGATGACGAAACTCATATTGCAATAATCGAGGTTGGCGGAACAGTCGGTGATATTGAATCACAGCCCTTCCTTGAAGCTATTAGACAGTTTCAGCATGAGGTTGGGCACGATAATGCCATGATTATCCTTGTATCACTCATTCCTTACCTTCGCTGCTCTCAGGAAATAAAGACAAAACCTACCCAGTCGGCTGTAAAGACTTTGCAGGGTATGGGACTTTCACCAGATATAATCGTTTGCAGAAGCGAGGTCGAGCTTGATAAAGAAACAAAGGAAAAAATCTCCCTGTTCTGTAATGTTCCAAGCAGAAATGTATTAAATAATCTTGACCTTAAATATCTCTATGAAGCGCCTCTTGCAATGGAAAAAGAACACCTTGCAGAAGTGACTCTTGAATGTCTTAACCTCGAGTGCACCACTCCGGCTCTTGACGACTGGCAGAAAATGGTTGATACCTTATATGCCCTTAATGAGACCGTTAACATAGCACTAGTCGGAAAATACACGCAGCTTCATGATGCTTATCTCAGTGTCGTGGAAGCCTTAAAGCACGGTGGAATTGCAGCCAAAAGAGAAGTTAAGATTAAGTGGATTGATTCTGAAACTATAACTAATGAAAACATAAAGGAAGTACTTTCAGATGTACATGGGGTCATAGTGCCGGGTGGTTTTGGTGACCGCGGTATAGAAGGCATGATTACAGCAATAAAATATGCAAGAGAAAACAATATTCCTTTCCTAGGTATTTGCCTTGGTATGCAGCTGGCTATTATAGAATTTGCCCGAAACGTACTGGGTTATGAGGATGCACATTCTATCGAGTTTGATCCTGCCACGACACATCCCTTGATTGCTCTTCTTCCCGATCATACTTCTGGTGAAGATCTTGGAGGAACATTGCGTCTTGGTTCTTACCCTTGCACTCTTGAAAAAGACTCACTTGCCTATAGTCTTTACGAAAATGAAAATATCACCGAACGTCACCGTCACCGTTATGAAGTAAACAATGACTATCGTGACGCACTAAAGGAAAACGGGCTTCGTCTTTGCGGTCTGTCACCTGATAACAGAATTGTGGAAATGATTGAAAATCCCTCAAACACATTTTTCATTGCGACCCAGGCTCATCCGGAGTTCAAGTCACGCCCCAATAACCCCCATCCGCTTTTTGCAGGTTTTATAAAAGCAGCAAGGGATTTTAAAAAATAAAGAAAATCATAAAAAACAACCTGTGCATTACTTGCTTGTTCAGCATAGCTAAAAAGCAATGTTATCAAAAATGTACAGGTTGTTTTTTATAATATAGTTTTTTATTAAAACTACATATGTCTTCTCATCAATTATGACTTCATGAGCGCATAGATACAAAATGCATTCATGAAACTATGCATGTTTAATCAATTCGGCTGTATCAAGCAGAATTGTAACCGGGCCATCATTTACTGATTCCACCTTCATATCAGCTCCAAATTCTCCCGTCTGCACTTCAAATCCACGCGATCTGCATTCACTGACCACAAGCTCATAGAGAGGTTCAGACACCTCCGGTCTTGCGGCATCGGTAAATCCCGGTCTTCTTGATTTGCAATCGGCATAAAGCGTGAACTGACTCACTATAACAAATTTAGCCCCCGCATCCATAGGATTAATGTTCATTTTTCCCTCTTCGTCTTCAAAAACTCTAAGACCACATATCTTATCCGCAATCTTCTTTGCTTCCTCTTCAGTGTCATCATTATGAACACCAAGAAGCACAAGAAACCCCTTTCCAATATCCGCTACCTTTTCCCCATCAATTGTAACTGATGCAGACAAAACTCTTGTCACTACTGCTCGCATTATAAATCTCCTTTATTTCAGTTTTATACATGCTTTTCTTGCATATATCCATTCTGTTTAATTATAATTATTTTACTTAAAAAAACGGAGAATACAAATGAGCTACAATAAATCACTTGATTTTTTAAATATGATAAAAAACAATCCCAATGTCCGGGAAGATCAAAAAGCCTATAAACCACAAGAAATCACAAGTAAGCCTGTCACATCTTTGAAGCGCACGATTTCCAGAATCCCAGCTGATCGCAAGATTGCTGTTATAGATACAGAAACAAACTGGTCTGATGAAGTTATGTCTATAGGCATTGTACTTGCCGACATGAACACTTACAAATGTGTGGATGCAAAATATTACATCATCGATCCTGAATATAGAAAAGGAGGTATGTATTCAAGCGTACTTAATATAGTAAAGAGCATTCCTGCTGTTATAACTTCAAGAGAGGCTGTTATGCAAAATATCTGTGATTATCTATCTTTAAACAATACCCATCACATATTTGCCTACAATGCAAAATTCGATTACGGTCATCTATCTGAATTGCAGCATTTTGAATGGTTCGATATCATGAGACTTGCTGCCTATAAACAGTTTAATCATTCAATTCCTCAAACTGCCGATATTTGCAAAAGCGGAAGGCTAAAACGAGGCTATTCTGTAGAAAACATTTTGCAGATGCTAAGTTCCGACTTCAGCTATCACGAAACTCATAATGCTGTTTTCGATGCCATGGATGAACTTAAGATCATGGAGTTTTTAGGTCATAGCCTCGATGCCTATGAGTGCGCTCGACTATAAATGCAGTTACTTTATCATTGCTACTTTGTTACACTTATCAATGACATTTATAGTTCCATCTTCATTATAATTAAATTCAGCTACGCATACGCTCCTATGGAAAAGACTCCCCCCCGGAAGCTCTCCCGTATGATAGAACAGATATGAATGCCCCTTAAAATCGCAGATACCGGGATGATTGGTGAAAACTCCTCCCTCTTCAGTCATGAGAACTCCTCCATAGACCCAGGGCCCTGTCGGAGAAATGGAAGTTGAATATGCAAGATGCTCATTTTGTTTTCCAAGTCCAAACGCAGCATATACCATATAGTACAGCCCTTCTCTTTTATAAAACCAGGGGCCTTCTCCATAGGTAGTCCCTGTATCATGGCTTCCCTTTGCAAATGATTCCTCTGTCATTGGAATTTTAACTACTCCCAATTCCCTGTCATAAGAGATCATATCTTCATTAAGGAGCACATATCTGAGTTCAGGATTTCCAAAGTACAGATATGCCTGTCCGTCATCATCAATGAAAACCGTTGGATCTATATCATTCCAATCACCCTCATCAACAAGAGGATGTCCCAAATCCTTAAACGGCCCTGTAGGGCTGTCAGAAATTCCAACCGCGATTGCCATCCCACCGTTGGTCTTATGTACGGGACAGTACAAATAATATTTTCCGTTTCTTTCCACTGCCTGTGGCGCCCACGCTCTGCTATCAGCCCACGCAATATCATCAAGTGAAAAAATTGCTCCATGATCTGTCCAATTGACCATATCCTTAGTGGAAAAACAACGCCAATCCTTCATGGTATAAAAATCATTTTCAAGCTCATCTTCATCATGTGTCGTGTAAAGATACAGTGTATCTCCATATACCATTGGTGCAGGATCTGCAGTATAGATATTCTTTATTATCGGATTCGTACCGAAAATTGTAGTTTCGCTCATTATTTCATTCTCCTTGTTTTTGTCTTTTAAAGATGTTAGAAGCATAATACACACCAACATAAATACTGACATTGTAGCAATAATTCTTTTTTTCATGAGTTCTCCATTTTCACTTTTGATAATTATACATACTAAAAAAACAGCGCACTATTCACATATGAATAATGCACTGCCCAATTATTGCATTCTATGATCAATCATCATCTCTTATATTATCCAGAGCTTTACTTATCAGTTTTTCCTCATGTCTAAAAATTAAAATTGTACCAACCCACGTGCCAGCATATATTATGACATAAATCACTGATGTAAGAATAAAACCCCAAATTCCCCTATACCAATAGCACAGATATCCAATTCCCATAATTATTACATAAAGCAAAATAAAATGAGCAATCACTCTTATATAATGAATAAGTATTGAATAATTCTTCCTATCGGATTTTCCATATAGCAAAAAAACGGTTATCAGGCTGCATAAAAAACTGGCAATAACAATAGATCCGGGGATATACCAGTCAAACTGATATCCGTATTTTTTCATCACCAACAGACCATATAAACTGACATAGCATTGCGTCATAAAACTTACCATTAAAGTTTGCTCAATCAGTATTTTTATTTTCTTCATAATCATAGCCCCAACCTTTTCTTCATCTCTTTTACATAACTTCTTGAAATTATGATATCTTCACCGTTTAACAGAACAGCTCTCATCCTCGCATTTGACTCTGCCTTTATACTTTTTATCTTTCTGATATTGCAAAGCATGGATTTAGAACATCTGAAAAATCTGAAATCAAGGTTTGCTTCTATCTCGTATAGTCTGCTTCTTATTTCAAAGCAAGCATCTTTTGTATATGCAAAGCATTTGTCATCAACGGTTTCTATGTAGTAGATTTTTGAAATTGGACAGGGGATACTTTCCCCATCCTTATATCCGATAATTATTTGCTCACCGTTTTCCAACAGTTCTACTGCTGTTGTGATTACTGCTGTTTTCTCATGAGCATTTATCACCGCATATTCATCTTCATTTTTTTCAATCTTATTAAAAGTAACCCTCAAAACTTTTCCCCTTTACCTTCTGTTGTAAATCTTTGGGTATATAAAACTTATTGCCACGATAAAAAATACCGTAATAGCTATTATATATGCATAAGTCTGGCTTAATGTCCATGTCTTTCCAAAAGCAACTGTATTATATGAAAAAATATCCTTCATGGATTCCAAGAACATTCCATTATCAAGCCCGCCAATGTTCTCATCCATATGCTTCAGTACTCCGGCGGTCAGATAATTTCTGATAAGTATTGTTACACCCGTCGCAGGTACCAGATTACATGCATTTTGTATATTTGTATTAAACTCTGAAAGCGGTATATAGGCGCCTACTATAAATCCCGATACAGCTGACATTATTCCCATAAATGCAGTGCATGTAGCCATATTTTTGAAAAACATCATAATAAACATAAAGATTGCACTAGATGAAACTATTCCCAAAAGTATTATTACCACAAGATTAATTATGTCATATATCTCGAAATACATATTCCCAATAACTGTAAGAATTCCTATTCCGCAAAGCATCACTATTATTGTCTGTATAAATGCTGTAATAACTGCTGCAATAAAATATGAAAGAATAATATCAGACCGCTTAACAGGTGTTGCTATCATGTCAAAATAGATTCTGTCTTCTCTGTCTTTTACAATTGTTTCTAGTGTATTATAAGGTACCGTGAGAAGCGCTGTACTTATAATACCGCTAAGAAGAAGTCCATTTACAAGCTGATCCATGTCCCTCGCCGCTATAAGATTTCCAAATCCCTCTGTCGCACCTTCAATCGAAGTCAACAAGGTATTTTTCAGAAACAGTAAATAGAGAAGTAGTATTATCAGCGGTGTAAGCATTGAAAAAAAGATTGATCCTTTATTATTAAAAAATACCATCATGTTTCTTTTAGTAAGTCCCCAAAGTCCCCTGAATTTAGCCATTGCATTTCACCATTTCCTTTCCTGTAAGTGTTAAAAACACATCATCCATAGTACCCTTTATAACTTCAAAATCCTTTATTAATTCTTTGTTTTGCCAGATAAAATTCATCATTCCTTCATCCATTGAAATGCTATAATGATCAGCTTCATAACGATATCCTGATACATTTGCTTTCTCAATAATTTCTCTGTTTCTATCGCTTGCGGGCGTATACCAGATCAGTTTCTTTGCAGTATATCTGCTTTTTAACTCAGTCGGCGAACCCTCTGCAATAATATTACCTTTATCCATAATCACTACATTATCTGCATCTGCTGTTTCCTCCATATAATGGGTAGTAAGGAAAATCGTTAGTTTCTCCTTTCTTCTGAGATGATTTATATAATCCCAAACCATTTTACGTGACATGGGATCAAGTCCTGTTGTAGGCTCGTCCAAAAACAATATTCCGGGTTTATGCAACAATGCTCTTACAATATCAACTCTCCTTTGCTGTCCACCGGAAAGATTCTCGTATTTTCTGTTCCAAATTTCTTCCAGATTAAATTCTCCCCAAAAATCCTGTAATCTTTCCATAATTTCCTTTTTTGAATATCCATAATATGCGCCTCTTGTAAGCAGGTTTTGTCTTACCGTAAGTTTATCGTCAAGAACCGAATTCTGAAAAACTATTCCGATTTCTTTTCTTATCAGATCATCCTCTTTGCCTAGCTCATATCCCATAACTATAGCTGTACCTGAGGTTTTCGGAAGTATAGTACTTAGCATATTTATTGTTGTAGATTTCCCCGCCCCGTTCTCACCAAGAAAAGCAAAAAGCTCACCTTGTTTTACTTCAAAGGAAATATTATTTACAGCTGTCATATCACCGTATTTCTTTTGCAGATTCAAGACTTCAATTGCTTTATTCATTTTGTCACCTCTTCCTCGTGTATTTATTTACAAAATAATTTTAAGTTTAGTGAGTAGAATCAACCTTATTACTTCTTTGCTGACTGTTCTCTGAAATACATATTAACTTATTTACGATATAAAAAAAGCGTAACTCCGGTGAGTTACACTTTTCATTAGGTGAAATGCAATTATGTTATTAGGTTTTACCTTTCCATTTTTGTAATATCATAAAATATGTCAAAAAAAGGCTCCCGAGAAAGTCTCGGAAACCTTGTAAAATAAGCTAAGCGCAGACTCGGAAATGCTACGCATTTCCTCATTCACGGCATTCGCTGAATGCCTAAAAATGCAAATAAAAACAGCCCTTATCGTGCAAGCACGAAGGGCTGTTCTATTTGCATTTTATGCGCTTAGCTCAAAGCTAGCGTGTAGATTATTCTACGATTGTAGCAACACGGCCTGATCCAACTGTTCTACCACCCTCACGGATAGCGAACTTAAGACCCTGCTCCATAGCGATAGGATGGATAAGCTCGATGCTCATCTCAACGTGGTCGCCAGGCATGCACATCTCTGTGCCTTCAGGAAGGTTGCAAACACCAGTAACGTCAGTTGTTCTGAAGTAGAACTGAGGTCTGTAGTTGTTGAAGAAAGGAGTATGACGTCCACCTTCATCCTTTGTAAGAACGTAAACCTCAGCAGTGAACTTCTTGTGGCATGTTACTGTGCCGGGCTTTGTGATACACTGACCTCTCTGGATACCATCACGGTCAACACCACGAAGAAGAAGACCAACGTTGTCACCAGCTTCGCAGTAATCCATTGTCTTACGGAACATTTCGATACCAGTACATACAGACTTAGAAGTCTCTTCCTTGATACCAACGATTTCGATTTCATCGTTAAGGTTGAGGTGACCTCTCTCTACACGACCTGTAGCAACTGTTCCACGTCCTGTAATTGTGAATACATCCTCAACAGGCATAAGGAAAGGCTTATCTGTCTCACGTGTAGGTTCAGGAATATAAGAATCAACTGTATCCATAAGCTCAACGATCTTGTCGCCCCACTCACCCTTAGGATCTTCAAGAGCCATAAGAGCAGAACCACGAATGATCGGGATGTCATCGCCAGGGAACTCGTACTCGTTAAGAAGGTCTCTGATCTCCATCTCAACAAGGTCAAGAAGTTCAGGATCATCAACCATATCACACTTGTTCATGAATACGATGATATAAGGAACACCTACCTGACGAGCAAGAAGAACGTGCTCTCTTGTCTGAGCCATAACACCATCAGTAGCAGCAACAACAAGGATTGAACCATCCATCTGAGCTGCACCAGTGATCATGTTCTTTACATAATCAGCGTGGCCAGGGCAGTCAACGTGTGCGTAGTGTCTGTTAGCTGTCTCATACTCGATGTGAGCAGAGTTGATTGTGATACCACGCTCTTTTTCCTCGGGTGCTTTATCGATCTGATCGAAAGCAACAGCAGGGCTGAAACCTCTGTCAGCAAGAACAGCTGTGATAGCTGCTGTAAGAGTTGTCTTACCATGGTCAACGTGTCCGATTGTACCAATGTTTACGTGCGGTTTGCTTCTGTCAAACTTAGCTTTAGCCATTTTAAAATATCCTCCTTAAATAAAAATGTTGCATTAACATTCTTTTCTCATAATAACCGACTATATCGATTATATTAGAATTTAGGCTTTAAATCAAGCCTTAAATAGTATAAATAGGGGCTTAAGGGTCTGATTTTGTAACAAAAATCAGTATAAGCCCCATTTATTTATATTATTAAAATTATGCGTTCTTGTTAGAAAGAACTTTCTCCTGGATGTTCTTCGGAACAGGAGCATACTTCTCGAAGAACATTGAGTAGTTACCACGTCCCTGAGTTCTTGAACGAAGGTCTGTTGCATAGCCGAACATCTCTGCAAGCGGTACATGTGCTCTAACAATCTTACCACCGCCAAGATCGTCCATACCTTCAACCTGTCCACGACGAGAGTTAACGTCACCGATAACATCTCCCATGTATTCTTCAGGCATAGTAACTTCAACCTTCATGATAGGCTCAAGAAGAACCATACCACCCTTAGCCATAGCATCCTTGAATGCCATAGATCCTGCAATATGGAAGGCCATTTCTGAAGAATCGACTTCATGGTATGATCCATCATAAACAGTTGCATGAACACCAACAACCGGGAATCCACCAAGAGAACCTGCCTTCATAGCCTCTTCGATACCTTCGCTGATAGGCTGAATATATTCCTTAGGAATAGAACCACCAACAACTTCGCTATCGAACTGATAAAGGTTTTCTCCATTAGCATCCATGGGCTCGAAGCGAACCTTACAGTGACCATACTGACCACGTCCACCGGACTGCTTAGCATACTTACTTTCAATATCGCAAGCATTTGTAAGAGCTTCTCTGTATGCAACCTGAGGTGCACCAACATTAGCTTCTACTTTGTACTCACGAAGAAGTCTGTCAACGATGATATCAAGGTGAAGCTCACCCATACCAGCGATGATAGTCTGACCTGTTTCAGGATTAGTATGTGCTCTGAAAGTAGGATCCTCTTCAGCAAGTTTCTGAAGTGCCTCATCAAGCTTCTGCTGACCAGCCTTAGTCTTAGGCTCAATAGCAAGCTCGATAACGGGATCCGGGAATTCCATTGACTCAAGAATAACGGGATTCTTTTCATCACAAAGTGTATCACCTGTAGTAGTGTTCTTAAGACCAACTGCTGCAGCAATATCACCTGAATATACTTTATCAAGGTCTGAACGCTTGTTAGCATGCATCTGAAGGATACGTCCAAGACGTTCCTTATTATCCTTAGTACTGTTAAGTACGTAAGAACCAGAATTTGCAGTACCACGATATACACGGAAGAATGCAAGCTTTCCTACGAAAGGATCGCTGACAATCTTGAATGCAAGAGCTGCAAATGGTCCGTTATCTGTTGACTCAACCTCAACTTCATTACCATCAAGGTCTGTACCCTTACATGCAGGGATATCTAAAGGTGAAGGCATGAATTCGATAACAGCATCAATAAGTTTCTGAATACCACGGTTTCTGTGTGCAGAACCACAGCATACAGGGAAAGCCTTACACTCACAAGTAGCTTTACGAAGAGCAGCCTTAAGTTCTTCCTTTGTAGGCTCCTCACCTTCAAGATACTTCATCATAAGATCTTCATCGAGGTCGCAGATTTTCTCTACGAGTTCACTACGATAAAGTTCTGCATCATCCTTAAGATCTGCAGGAATCTCACCGATTGTTACATCTTCACCCTTATCATCGTTGTAGATGTATGCCTGCATCTCAAAAAGATCAATAACACCCTGGAACTGATCCTCAGCTCCGATCGGGATTTCGATCATAATAGCATTTTTCTTAAGTCTATTACGAATCTGCTCAACAGCTCCGAAATAGTTTGCTCCAATGATATCCATCTTATTGATGAATGCCATACGAGGAACATTAAATCCGTCAGCCTGACGCCATACATTTTCAGACTGAGGCTCAACACCTTCTTTTGCACTGAATACGCCTACAGCGCCATCAAGTACACGAAGTGAACGCTCAACCTCAACAGTAAAGTCAACGTGACCGGGAGTATCGATAATATTGATACGATGCTCCTGAGCACCGGGCTTAACTTTTCCGTTTTCCTGAAGTGTCCAATGGCATGTTGTAGCTGCAGATGTGATTGTGATACCTCTCTCCTGCTCCTGTTCCATCCAGTCCATGGTAGCAGTACCTTCATAGGTCTCACCAATCTTATAGTTAACACCGGTATAGTAAAGAATACGCTCTGTAAGAGTGGTCTTACCAGCATCAATATGAGCCATAATACCAATGTTTCTGGTTCTCTCCAATGGATATTGTCTTTCAGCCAAAGGTTTATCCTCCTAAAAATAATAAACGTTTCTAACACCAGAATCTTAAAATATAAACTTCTAATAGTTTATATAATCTTGAATAGCCGGCACTGGGCAGGATAACCATGCCAAGTGCTGTGCTAATATTAGAATCTGTAGTGTGAGAATGCCTTGTTTGCTTCTGCCATCTTGTGCATATCTTCTTTTCTCTTTACAGATGCACCAGTGTTGTTGAATGCATCAAGAATCTCAGATGCAAGTCTGTCAACCATGGTCTTCTCGCCTCTGTTACGAGAAAATGTTACAAGCCAGCGAAGTGCAAGGGCCTGACGTCTATCCGGACGAACCTCGATCGGTACCTGATATGTAGCACCACCGATACGTCTAGCCTTTACCTCGAGAGCGGGCATGATGTTGTTCATAGCACCCTCGAATACTTCAAGAGCAGGCTTACCAGCCTTCTCCTCTACCTGTGCGAATGCACCATATACGATTTTCTGTGCAACACCCTTCTTACCATCAAGCATTACTGTGTTGATAAGCTTTGTTACAACCTTGTTATCGTATAAAGGATCCGCTAATACGTCACGTTTTACAATATGTCCTTTACGCGGCACGGTTCTTCCCTCCTTTAGAATCGCAGATGAGTGTCAGTCTTCATCTGTTTACTATAGATCATAGGTACTCACTAATTTTAGTGTACGTGCGGTATTTATACTCTCTATATACGAATAGAAGAAACACCAACACTATTAAAAAAATTAGATCTTGTTATGATAGTTACTTAAATTACTTTGCAGCCTTAGGTCTCTTAGCGCCGTACTTGGAGCGAGCCTGCTTACGGTCTGCAACACCTGCTGTATCAAGAGTTCCACGGATAATGTGATATCTTGTACCAGGCAGGTCCTTAACTCTTCCGCCACGGATGAGAACAACGCTGTGCTCCTGAAGGTTGTGACCTTCACCGGGGATATAGCTTGTTACCTCGATACCGTTAGAAAGACGTACTCTGGCAATCTTTCTAAGAGCTGAGTTAGGCTTCTTAGGTGTAGCTGTCTTAACAGCTGTGCATACGCCTCTCTTCTGCGGTGACGCAGTTTCAATTGCCTTCTTATGAAGAGAATTGAATCCTTTCTGAAGCGCAGGAGCTGTAGACTTCTTCTCAGAAGTCTGACGACCTTTACGAACTAACTGGTTAAATGTTGGCATTCCTTTCACCTCCTGTATTAATGGTAAAACATTTATGATAAACAGGTCATATCCTGACATGAAATAACCTGTAATCACCGACATGCATCAAGCGAAAGGGCATAAATACCCTCTCGCTCGTCGCACAGTTTCATAGTATAAAGATTAAAAATTACATTGTCAAGCACATTCTATTTAAAAACATGCTATTTTATTAACTTTTCATAATTTGAAAAGTATTACTCCTCATCATCTGCAACAACAACTTCATCAGCTTCAGAATCAAAATCACCAATGAAATCATCGTCATCCAGATTCTTTTTAAGTATCAGTTTATCGAGATCCTTAAAGTTAGCATCTGTATTAAGAGCTGTATTGCGGTAACGCTTCATTCCGGTTCCTGCGGGAATAAGCTTACCAATGATAACATTTTCCTTAAGTCCGATAAGCGGATCAACCTTACCTTTAATTGCGGCATCAGTAAGAACCTTTGTTGTTTCCTGGAATGATGCAGCTGACAGGAACGAGTTTGTAGCAAGTGCAGCCTTGGTAATACCAAGAATTACCTGTTTACCTTCAGCAGGCTTTTTGCCTTCTCCGATAAGTCTTTCATTATCATCTTCAAAGTCAAGTACATCAACAAGTGTTCCGGGAAGGAAGTTTGTATCTCCGCTTTCCTCTATACGAACCTTCTTCAGCATCTGACGAACAATAACTTCGATATGCTTATCACAGATATCAACACCCTGCAGACGATAAACTCTCTGAACCTCACGAAGCAGATAATCCTGAACGGCACGGATGCCCTTAATTTTCAGAAGATCATGAGGATTTACACTACCTTCTGTCAGTTCATCACCGGCCTCAACCTGTTCGTTATCAAGCACTTTAATTCTGGAACCGTAAGGAATAAGATATGCCTTTGATTCACCTGTCTCATTATTTGTAATGATAACTTCGCGCTTTTTCTTAGTATCCTTAATGGTTGCTGTACCATCAAGCTCTGAAATAATTGCAAGTCCCTTAGGCTTTCTTGCTTCAAAAAGCTCTTCGACACGAGGAAGACCCTGTGTAATATCTCCACCGGCAACACCACCTGTGTGGAAAGTTCTCATTGTAAGCTGTGTACCAGGCTCACCGATAGACTGAGCAGCAATAATACCTACTGTTTCTCCGACCTGAACAGGTTCACCGGTTGCCATGTTTGCACCATAGCACTTAGCACATATACCGATATGTGAACGGCAAGTAAGGATTGTACGAATCTTAACTGCTGTTACAGGCTCGCCCTTACTATTGATTCCATCGCTAAGAATTCTCTTTGCTCGGCTGGGTGTAATAATGTGATTCTTCTTAACAATTACGTTTCCGTCCTTGTC
Source organism: Butyrivibrio sp. AE3004 (assembly GCF_000703165.1). NCBI lineage: Bacteria > Bacillati > Bacillota > Clostridia > Lachnospirales > Lachnospiraceae > Butyrivibrio > Butyrivibrio sp. AE3004. The sequence continues at coordinate 458,199 of NZ_JNLQ01000002.1, read as the reverse complement.
TTTGATATCCTCACATGTATATCTTCCTGTAATACGATCCTCAAGAGGCTCAATCATAGCCTTACCGTCTTTAAACTCCTTAACGGTAATTCCGGGGATAACTGCCTTGCCTTCACTACAATCAAGCTCACGAATAATAAGTTCCTGTGATACATCAACCATTCGACGTGTCAAGTAACCTGAATCCGCTGTACGAAGCGCAGTATCAGACAGACCCTTACGAGCACCATGTGCTGACATGAAATACTCCAAAACATCAAGACCTTCACGGAAGTTTGACTTGATAGGAAGTTCGATAGTACGTCCTGTTGTATCAGCCATAAGTCCACGCATACCAGCCAACTGTTTAATCTGCTGATCACTACCACGAGCACCGGAATCAGCCATCATGTGGATGTTGTTGTACTTATCAAGGCCCTTAAGAAGCACTTCTGTAAGCTGCTTATCTGTCTCCATCCAAGTCTCAACAACAAGACGATAACGCTCTTCATCTGTCATAAGACCGCGACGGTAGTTAGTGGCAATCTCGTCAACGACTGCCTGTGCTTTATCAAGCATCTCCTGTTTCTGCGGAGGAACTGTCATATCAGCAATTGAAACTGTCATAGCAGCTCTTGTTGAATAGTGATAACCTGTTGATTTGATCTTATCAAGAACTTCTGCAGTCGCAAATGTTCCATGAGTATTGATCATATTTGTAACAATCTTCTTCAGCTGTTTCTTACCAACCATGAAGTCGATTTCAAGCTTATATTTATTCTCCGGTACAGAACGATCCACAAAGCCAAGATCCTGAGGAATAAATTCGTTGAAAAGGAATCTTCCGAGAGTAGACTCAACAAGTCCTGACTCTTCCTCTCCGTTTTCGTTCGTACGATTTACACGGATAGTAATTTTTGACTGAAGTGTGATGTAATCATTTTCATAAGCAAGTATTGCTTCATCAATGCTCTTGAAGAACTTGCCTTCACCCTTAGCGCCTTCACGTTCTTGTGTAAGGTAATAAATACCAAGGACCATATCCTGAGTAGGTACGTTTACAGGGCCACCATCAGAAGGCTTAAGCAAGTTATTAGGAGCAAGCATAAGGAATCTGCTCTCTGCCTGTGCCTCAACTGACAAAGGAAGGTGCACAGCCATCTGGTCACCATCAAAGTCAGCATTGAAAGGTGTACATACAAGCGGATGAAGTTTAATTGCTTTACCCTCAACGAGAATGGGCTCAAATGCCTGAATACCAAGTCTATGAAGTGTGGGAGCACGGTTAAGCATTACAGGGTGTTCTTTAATTACATCCTCAAGAACATCCCATACCTGCTCATCAAGTCTCTCAACAAGCTTCTTGGCATTCTTAATATTCTGAGAAATTCCTCTTGAAACAAGCTCTTTCATAACAAATGGCTTGAACAGCTCAATAGCCATTTCTTTAGGAAGTCCACACTGATAAATCTTAAGTTCAGGGCCTACGACAATAACGGAACGTCCTGAATAGTCAACACGCTTACCAAGAAGGTTCTGACGGAAACGACCACCCTTACCTTTAAGCATGTCTGAAAGAGACTTAAGCGCACGATTTCCAGGGCCTGTTACAGGTCTTCCACGTCTGCCGTTATCTATAAGTGCATCAACAGCTTCCTGAAGCATACGTTTCTCGTTTCGAACAATAATATCCGGTGCTCCAAGATCAAGAAGTCTCTTAAGACGATTATTACGGTTTATAATACGACGATATAAATCATTCAAATCTGATGTCGCAAAACGTCCACCATCAAGCTGAACCATAGGACGAAGATCCGGAGGAATAACCGGTATGCAGTCCATAATCATCCATGAAGGATCATTACCTGATTCACGGAATGATTCAACAACTTCAAGTCTCTTGATGATACGCTGTTTCTTCTGACCACTGGAAGTATCAAGACCTTCTTTAAGTTCCTGGTACTCCTGTTCAAGGTCTATACTCATAAGGAGTTCTTTTACAGCCTCTGCACCGATGCCGGCACGGAATCTTCCGCCCCACTCATCACGTGCATCCTGGTACTCTTTCTCGGAAAGTACCTGCTTATACTCCAGGTTTGTTTCTCCCGGATCAAGCACAATATATGAAGCAAAATATAATACCTTTTCAAGCACTCTGGGTGAAAGATCAAGAATAAGACCCATACGACTGGGGATACCCTTGAAATACCAGATATGTGATACAGGTGCAGCAAGTTCGATGTGACCCATACGTTCACGACGAACGCTGCTCTTTGTTACCTCAACACCGCAACGATCGCAGATAACACCTCTGTAACGAATCTTCTTGTACTTACCGCAATGGCACTCCCAATCCTTGGTAGGTCCAAAAATCTTTTCACAGAAGAGACCATCTCTTTCCGGTTTAAGTGTACGGTAGTTGATTGTCTCCGGCTTTAATACTTCTCCGTGTGACCACTCTCTGATCTTCTCAGGAGAAGCAAGACCGATCTTTATAGCATCAAAAGTCATCGGCTGATATGTCGGTGCTGATGAAGTTCTTCCGCTTGAAGCTTCGTTAATTGCTTTATTCATTGTAGAATCAGACATTCGTAACCTCTTTTCTGTTGTTTACATGGTTGCAGTTACTTAATTACCGCATATTAAAAGTTGTCATCAAGACCATCGGCAGCATCAAATTCTTCTTCCTCATACGCTGCTTCTTCATCCTCAGTCACAAGTTCTCCGTCTGCATCAAACGCCTGTGTCTGATATCCGTTCTCTGCAAGGTTTTCACGATCATAATCACGATTAACCTCGCCTTCAATCTCATAGCGGTAGTCAGAATCACTGTAATCAACTGACTCCATGATTTCAACTTCGGTATTGTCCTCTCTAAGTACTCTTACATCAAGGCCAAGTGACTGAAGTTCCTTCAAAAGAACCTTAAATGATTCCGGTACTCCGGGTTCAGGAATATTATCGCCCTTGATAATAGCTTCATATGTCTTAACACGGCCTACAACATCATCAGACTTAACTGTCAGAATCTCCTGCAATGTGTATGCTGCACCATAAGCCTCAAGAGCCCAAACTTCCATTTCTCCAAAACGCTGTCCACCAAATTGTGCCTTACCACCAAGGGGCTGCTGTGTAACCAATGAGTAAGGACCTGTTGAACGAGCATGAATCTTATCATCTACAAGGTGATGGAGCTTAAGGTAATGCATGTGTCCGATTGTTGTCGGTGAGTCAAATGGAATACCTGTGCGTCCATCGCGAAGCTGTACCTTACCGTCTGTATTGATCGGTACACCCTTCCATAGTTCTCTGTGATCTCTGTTATCATAAAGATACTTCATGATCTCAGGATCTACGCTATCTTTATATTTTTCTTCAAACTCTTCCCATGAATTATTAACATAATCATTTGCCATAGTAAGAGTTGCCTGAATATCTTTCTCGTTAGCACCATCGAAAATAGGTGTTGCAATATTAAATCCAAGAGCCTTAGCAGCAAGAGAAAGGTGAATCTCAAGGACCTGTCCGATATTCATACGAGAAGGCACACCAAGAGGATTAAGCACAATATCAAGCGGACGTCCGTTAGGAAGATAAGGCATATCTTCTATAGGAAGGACACGGGAAACGACACCCTTGTTACCATGACGGCCGGCCATCTTATCTCCGACTGAGATTTTTCTCTTTTGTGCAATATAGATACGCACTGCCTGATTTACACCAGGACTAAGTTCGTCTCCGTTTTCTCTTGTGAATACCTTAGCATCAACAACGATACCATATTCACCGTGAGGAACCTTAAGTGATGTATCACGAACCTCACGTGCCTTTTCACCGAAAATAGCACGAAGAAGTCTCTCTTCTGCAGTAAGTTCAGTTTCACCCTTAGGAGTAACCTTACCAACAAGGATATCACCTGCACGAACCTCTGCACCGATGCGAATAATTCCGCGATCATCAAGATCCTTAAGTGCTTCATCACCTACACCGGGAACATCTCTTGTGATTTCTTCGGGTCCAAGCTTTGTTTCACGTGCTTCTGCCTCATACTCTTCTATGTGAATTGATGTAAATACATCATCGCGAACAAGTCTCTCACTAAGAAGAACAGCATCCTCGTAGTTATAACCTTCCCAAGTCATGAATCCGATAAGAGGGTTCTTACCAAGACCAAGTTCACCCATATAAGTTGAAGGACCATCTGCAATAACGTCTCCGGCCTTTACGTGATCTCCCTTGAAGACTATAGGTCTCTGGTTATAACAGTTACTCTGGTTACTTCTCTGGAATTTAATCAGATGGTATTCTTCCTTTTCACCATCATCATATGTCATCTGGATAAGCTTACTATCGACAAAGTCAATAACACCATCCTTCTTGGCAACAACACAAACACCTGAGTCAACAGCCGCTTTATGCTCCATGCCTGTTCCAACTGCAGGCGCCTCTGTTGTCAGAAGCGGGACTGCCTGACGCTGCATGTTCGATCCCATAAGAGCACGGTTAGCATCGTCGTTCTCAAGGAAAGGAATAAGTGCTGTAGCAACTGAGAATACCATTCTGGGTGATACGTCCATATACTCGAACATGGTTTTAGGATACTCAGAAGTCTCTTCTCTGTAACGACCGGAAGCATTATTTTTCTTGAAATAACCGTTCTCATCCAAAGGTGTATTAGCCTGAGCTACATGATAATTATCTTCTTCATCTGCTGTAAGATACTCAACCTCATCCGTAACACGAGGATTCTGAGGATCTGTACGATCAACCTTACGATAAGGAGCTTCCACGAAACCATACTGATTAACTCTTGCATAGCTTGCAAGTGAGTTGATCAGACCGATGTTAGGACCTTCAGGTGTCTCAATAGGGCACATACGTCCATAGTGAGTATAGTGTACGTCTCGAACCTCGAATCCGGCTCTATCTCTTGAAAGACCACCGGGACCGAGCGCTGACAGACGACGCTTATGTGTAAGCTCACCAAGAGGGTTGTTCTGGTCCATGAACTGTGACAGCTGTGAAGATCCGAAGAATTCTTTTACCGCAGCCTGTACAGGTTTAATGTTGATAAGACTCTGTGCGGAAATCTCATCAGCATCATGAGTTGTCATACGTTCACGAACAACACGCTCAAGTCTTGAAAGACCTATTCTGTACTGGTTCTGTAACAATTCACCCACACAACGGATACGACGATTTCCGAGGTGATCGATATCATCGTCATTACCGATGCCATACTCAAGGTGCATATTATAGTTGATGGAAGCAAGAATATCTTCCTTTGTCACATGCTTAGGAATAAGTTCGTTAACATTCTTTTTGATTGCGTCAGCAAGGCTCTCAGGATCCTTATCAGCATACTCTGTAAGAATATCTCTGAGAACAGGATAGTAAACATCCTCATTAATTCCGAGTTCTTCAGGATTACAATCAATGAAGCTTGTGATATCAACCATCATGTTAGAAAGAACTTTGATATTTCTCTCTTCACCCTGAATCATAACGTAAGGAATACCTGCATTCTGAATTTCAGTTGCAAGTGCGCGATTAACCTTTGTTCCGGCTGCTGCAATCATTTCGCCTGTATTCTCATCGATTACATCTTCAGCAAGGATCTGGCGATTAATTCTATTCTTAAAATGAAGTTTCTTATTAAATTTATAACGTCCTACCTTAGCAAGATCATATCTTCTAGCGTCAAAGAACATAGCATTAATGAGACTCTCTGCACTTTCAACGCTAAGAGGTTCACCGGGACGAATCTTTTTATACAGTTCAAGAAGACCACTCTGGTAATCAGTTGAAGGATCCTTTGAAAAGCTTGCCTGGATCTTAGGCTCATCACCAAACAGGTCAACAATTTCTTCATTAGAGCCAATTCCAAGTGCACGGATAAGAACAGTAACAGGAACCTTTCTGGTTCTGTCTACTCTTACATAAAATACATCATAGGAATCTGTCTCATACTCAAGCCATGCACCACGATTAGGAATAACAGTGCAAGCGATTAGTTTCTTACCAATCTTATCTCGAGTTATATCATAATAGATACCGGGGGAACGAACCAACTGGCTGACGATAACACGTTCTGCTCCGTTAATAACAAATGTTCCGGTTGCTGTCATAAGAGGAAGATCGCCCATAAAAATCTCATGCTCTGCAATCTCTCCGCTTTCCTTATTGTTAAGGCGAACCATAACCTTAAGCGGTGCTGCAAAGGTAGCGTCTCTCTCTTTACATTTCTCGATTGTATTCTTGTTCTTGTCAATCTCATCTTCACAAAGTTTGAAATCAACAAACTCAAGACTCAGCTTACCGCTGTAATCTTCGATAGGAGAGATATCGTCAAAGACCTCTTTGAGACCTTCGTCAAGGAACCATTGATAAGAGTTCTTCTGAACTTCGATCAGGTTCGGCATCTCCAGGACTTCCTTCTGGCGCTGGAAACTCATACGTACATTCTTACCAGTACCAATAGGATGCAATCTGTTTTTTTCCATTGACATTCACCCCGTTCTTATTTTTTATTTAGTAGCCAGGCTTGCGACTTCTAAAAAAGTGCGCAAAATGCCTACCACTCCACAATAGTGCATCATCCATTCTACTATAAGCTTTTTTTTTCGTCAAGCATATTTTTTACAAAAGTCAAGTATTGATTTTTTGCAAAACTATCAAATGACTATATAAATTAGGGTTCATTCAAAGTCAAGCATACTCGGAATGCTTCGCATTCCTCATTTGACGCTTTGCGTCAAATATGTAAATAAAAAGAAAGCTATGCTTGCAAGTAAACTTGCGCATAGCTTTCTTTTTATTTACATGCTTGACTTTGAAGTTAACAAAATTACTTAAGAGTAACCTTAGCGCCTTCAGCCTCAACCTTAGCCTTGATGTCATCAGCCTCTTCCTTAGAAGCGCCTTCCTTGATCATCTTAGGAGCGTTGTCTACGAGATCCTTTGCTTCCTTAAGTCCAAGACCTGTGATCTCACGAACAACCTTGATAACCTTAACCTTGTTAGGACCAACTTCTGTAAGCTCTACGTTGAACTCAGTCTTCTCTTCCTCAGCACCTGCTGCTGCGCCGCCTGCTGCTGCTACAACAACGCCAGCTGCTGCTGATACGCCGAACTCCTCCTCGCAAGCCTTTACAAGATCGTTCAGCTCAAGAACGGATAACTCTTTGATTGCATCGATAATCTCTGCTGTTGATAACTTTGCCATTATTATTTACCTCCATAAAATATAGTTGATTTTCTTTTAAAATAAAAATATTACTCAGCTGTTGTTGCTGCTGCTTCTTCAGCAGGAGCTTCAGCTGTTTCTGCTGCAGGAGCTGCCTCTGCGGTAGCTGCCTCGCCGCCTTCTTCCTTCTTCTCTGCGATCTGCTTGATAACACGAGCGAAGTTTGCGATAGGTGACTGCATAGAACCAAGCAACTTGGAAAGCAGCTGATCCTTGGGAAGGATAGTTGCGATTTCTTTAAGAGCCTCTGCATCATACAGTTTGCCCTCGATCACACCACCTTTGATCTCAAGTGCCTTTGCCTTCTTTGCGAAATCGTACAGTACACGTGCAGGAGCTGCAGGATCTTCCTCGGAAATAGCGAGTGCGCTAGGTCCGTTAAGGAGATCAGCGAGCTGCTCGTAATCTGTACCCTTGAATGCGAAGTTCATCATCGTATTTTTGTAAACCTTGTAGCTGACGTTCTCAGCACGAAGCTTTCTACGAAGCTCTGTGTCCTCAGCAACAGTTAAACCACGGTGATCTACAAGTACGAGTGCCTGAGCGTTCTGAATTTTCTCAGAAATCTCTTTTACTACGGGCTGTTTTAATTCAACCTTTGCCATCTTTTTACCTCCTTATAGAATTTACCGCCAAAGAAAAACCTCTTATCGCAAAGACAAGAGGTATAAAAGTCATATAATACTTTTTCCTCGGTAGGCGCTGTGCTTACGTCATTTATATGACACCTACTGTCTTCGGCTGGTCATAACGACCTTTGATAAGTTATCACATTTTTATTGACATGTCAACATGTTTTTATGATTAATTTATTCTTACAGTAATTTCCTGCAAAATAAATTTACGAACATTTTCCTTGTTATCGTTCGAACAATTATTCCTCTTCAGAATCACCTACAGGCTTTCCACCGGTTGCAAGCCATTTAAGATATGCATTGATGAACGGATCGAGATCTCCATCAAGTACTCCGTCTGCATTTGAGCTCTTTTCACCTGTTCTGGTATCATTAACCATTGTGTAAGGCTGAAGCACGTAAGAACGAATCTGATTTCCCCAGGCAATATCCTTTACTTCGCCTCGGATTCCGTCAATCTTTGCCTGCTGTTCTTCCAGTTTCAACATATAAAGCTTTGCTTTCAACATCTGCATAGCCTTATCTTTGTTCTGGAACTGTGATCTCTCGTTCTGACAGGTAACAACAATGTTTGTAGGAAGATGTGTGATACGGATTGCAGATGATGTTTTATTGATGTGCTGTCCACCTGCACCACTTGAACGATATGTATCAATTCTAAGGTCCTCAGGGTTAATCTCAACATCAAGGTCATCTTCAATATCAGGCATAACATCAAGAGATACAAAAGATGTCTGTCTCTTACCCTGAGCATTGAACGGGCTGATACGAACAAGTCTGTGTACACCTTTTTCAGATTTAAGAAGTCCGTAAGCATTTGTTCCGTCAATCTGGAATTGAACGTATTTGAGTCCGGCTTCATCACCGTCAAGTATATCAAGAACTTCTATCTTAAAGCCTTTTCTCTCTGCCCATCTGGTATACATTCTGTAAAGCATGTTGCACCAGTCACATGCCTCTGTACCGCCGGCACCTGCTGCAAGTCTCAAAATCGCATTACATCCGTCATATTCACCGCTCAACAAATTGTTGATTCTGATTTCCTCAAGAGTATCCTTAAAATTATCAAGCTCTTCTCTTATCTCAGCAGCCATATCATCATCATCTACTCCTTCGGCATTCTGAAGGTCGATAAGATCCATAATGTCATCATACTGCTTATGAAGGCTTTCAACAGAAGCAACAAGATCCTGCATATTCTTGAGATTTCTTGTCTTCTTATTTGCTTTTTCAGCATCATCCCAGAAATTAGGCTCTTCCATCTCACGGGACAACTCTTCAATCATCTTTTTCTTTGAATCAAGGTCAAGTGAACCTGTAACCTCATCAAGTGTACCGCGCTGATTAGCCAGTTCAACTTTCATCTGATCAAGTATTACCATATCTAATATCCTTCCATAAAAAAATCTTGGATCACACTTTCATATCCAAGAGAAACCTCTTAAGTAACTTGTTTGCCCCTCACCTGTCAGCTGCGCTGACACCCTCCCCACAATGGGGGAAGGCCCAACAAAAGCATTGTACTTAATTATGATTTTTGTTTTACTGCTGTCTGCCGTGACAGTTTTTAAATTTCTTACCGCTTCCGCAAGGACAGGGATCGTTAGGATATACCTTAGCTTCCATTCGCTTTGCAGGCTCCTTGGCAACGCTATCATCCTTATTGGTTCCTGTAACCTTGGCAACCTGTTCACGTTCAACCTTTTCCTCAATGTGTACGTGGAACAGAAGTCTTACAGTATCTTCCTTGATGTTACGTGTCATTTCGTCAAACATCTCGAAGCCCGCAAGTTTGTATTCAATCTTAGGATCTCTCTGAGCAAAAGCCTGAAGGCCGATACCCTGACGAAGCTGATCCATATCGTCAATGTGATCCATCCACTTTCTGTCGATTACCTTAAGGAGAATAACGCGTTCAATTTCACGAATTGTCTCGGGTTCCGGGAACTCTGCCTCTTTCTCCTCATAAAGCTTAACTGCCTCTTCCTTAAGCTGCTGCTTAAGGCCATTCTTTGTGAGCTTTGTAATGCGTCCGCGATTAATTTTCTTAAGAGGAATTATCGGAAGCAAAAGCTCATTAAGCTCTGTAAGATTCCACTCATCGGAATCAGTAACCTCTCCAACCACAGTCTCTACAGATTCTTCAACTATATCCGTGATCATCTTATAAACTGTATCACGCATGCTGTCGCCGTTAAGAACCCGCTTACGCTCATCGTAGATGATTTCTCTCTGTTCATTATTAACCTGGTCATACTCAAGAAGGTTCTTACGGATTCCATAGTTGTTATCCTCTATCTTCTTCTGAGCAGACTCAATTGCTTTTGAAAGAGCGTTGTGCTCAATCTCCTGCCCTTCCGGAATACCAAGAGAGTTAAACATTGAAATAAGTCTCTCTGATCCGAAAAGTCTGAGCAGATTATCCTCAAGTGAAAGATAAAACTTAGATTCACCGGGATCTCCCTGACGTCCTGAACGTCCGCGAAGCTGATTATCAATACGTCTGCTCTCATGGCGCTCTGTTCCGACAATCTTAAGACCACCTACTGCAATAGCTTCATCATCAAGCTTAATATCGGTACCACGACCTGCCATGTTTGTTGCAATTGTAACTGCACCATGTTTTCCTGCTTCTGCAACTATCTGAGCTTCCATCTCATGGAACTTTGCATTAAGTACGTTGTGAGGAATGCCTCTCTTCTTGAGGAGCTTACTAACTTCCTCTGAGGACTCAATCGTAATTGTACCTACAAGAACAGGCTGTCCTTTTTCATGAGCTGCCTGAACCGCATCGGCAACAGCATTGAGCTTTTCTTTTTTAGTTTTATAAACAGCATCCTGAAGATCCTTACGGATAACCGGTCTGTTTGTAGGAATTTCTATAACGTCCATTCCGTAAATATCACGGAACTCTCTTTCTTCAGTAAGAGCAGTACCTGTCATACCACATTTCTTCTCAAACTTATTGAAGAAGTTCTGGAATGTAATAGTCGCAAGAGTCTTGCTTTCTCTCTTAACCTTTACATGTTCCTTAGCCTCAATAGCCTGATGAAGGCCGTCTGAATAACGACGTCCGGGCATAACACGTCCCGTAAATTCATCGACGATAAGAACCTCATCATCTTTGACAATATAATCATGATCCTTGGCCATAAGGTTGTTGGCACGAAGAGCAAGAATTATGTTGTGCTGAATTTCAAGATTTTCCGGATCTGCAAGGTTGTCTATTCTAAAGAAGTTTTCTACCTTAGCAACGCCTTGTGCGGTAAGGTTAACAAGCTTGTCCTTTTCGTTGACGATAAAGTCACCGCTCTCTTCCTGTTCAATACCCATGATAGCATCCATCTTGGAAAAGTCTTCCATGTCGGCGCCTCTGGTCATCTGCTTTGCAAGAATATCGCATGCTTCATAAAGCTTGGTAGACTTATCACTCTGACCGGAAATAATAAGAGGTGTACGAGCTTCATCAATAAGGATAGAGTCAATCTCATCGATGATTGCATAGTGGAGTCCGCGAAGAACACACTGTTCTTTGTAAATTGCCATGTTATCTCGAAGATAATCAAATCCCAGCTCATTATTAGTAACATATGTGATGTCACAGTTATAAGCTGCCTGTCTTTCCTCACTTGTCATGCTGTTAAGTACAACACCAACTTTAAGGCCGAGGAATTCATGAACTTTACCCATCCACTCAGCATCACGCTTAGCAAGGTAGTCATTGACTGTTACTACGTGAACGCCCTTTCCTTCCAATGCATCAAGATATGAAGGAAGTGTTGCAACAAGTGTCTTACCTTCACCGGTACGCATCTCTGCAATACGTCCCTGATGGAGAATCACTCCACCAATAAGCTGAACACGGAAATGCTCCATTCCAAGTACTCTGCATGCAGCCTCACGAACTGTTGCATATGCCTCTGGAAGAATATCATCCAATGTTTCTCCGTTTTCAAGTCTCTTCTTGAACTCATCGGTCTTAGCTTTCAGCTCGTCATCAGATAGCTTCTTCATCTCAGGCTGATAGCTCTCTATCTTATCAACTGTCCCCTGAATACGTTTAAGCTCTCTCTCACTGTGTGTACCGATGATCTTATCAATAATGCTCATTTCTTATCGCTCCATAAAAATAATACGTCTTTATAAGTGTGCATATAAAAAGTAGGAAGCTGATTCGCCTCCTACCTTATAAAGACAAAATCACAAATGTCATTCTAACAAATAACAATGATATTATCAACCCTGCAGTAGTGCTATCCTTATGGTTCTTCCACCGTATAGCTTACTCCATCCACTTCAACGCTCCTCACAATCCCAAGAGAACTGAAAAGTCTCTCATCAACATAATTGAATTTTTCAGGAGTCTCCCCATTTTCCAAAGATTCAATCAGTGCCTTTACCCGGGGACCATGAAGCGGATTACACTCAGCAATGCAGGAAATCTTGCCCTCCTTGCAAAATTCCAGTGACTGTTCATTTACACCGTCAAATGAGACCACCATGATATCTCCGTTAAGGATATTGGGGCCCACATGTCTTCCTGCACTCTCTATGGCATCGATTGCTCCTATTGCCATATTGTCGTTTTCACAGTAAACAACGTTGATATTATCATATCCCTTTAACAGGGCTGCCATTACTTCTCTCCCTTTATTTTCGGTAAAATCTCCGCTGACCTCTGCCATAAGATCCCAGCCGTTTTCCCTGGCAGCATTTGCAAGGCCTCTTGTCCGTCCAATCTGAGCCGTGGACCCGATTGTTCCCTGAATATTGACTATATGAAGATTTTCCGGAGAGATATTTCTTCTATCCGTAAAGCCCTTTAACCAGCCCGTGACTTTTTTACTTTCGAGCTCAAAATCAGAACCCACCCAGCAGGAATATAGTCCCTTGTCGGAAACATCGACTCTTCTGTCTACCAGTATAACAGGGATATTCGCATCTCTCGCTTCTGCCAGAACCGAATCCCATCCTTCCTCTGTCGCAGGTGCGAGCACTATGTAATCAACTGCCTGCTGAATGAACATCCTTACCGCTGTTATTTGGTTTGCCTGCTTTTGCTGGCCATTTTTATATATAAGATTAAAACCGTTTTCTCTGCTAAGCGCATCCTGCATGGAAACAGAATTGGTATTTCTCCAGTCAGATTCTGCACCTAACTGTGAAAATCCGACAGTGATCAGATTTTCATTAACAGTCTCTTCTTCCTTTTCTTCTTTAATTACACTGCTCCCGCAGCCGGTAAGAAGAACCGGAAGCAGGAGCAGTGTAGCTGTTATTACAGCAAGTTTTTTCATATAAACCTCATCCGCCGGGCATGCCGGCACCTTCGCTTTTAGATATGAAGGTTGGTATTATGCTTTAAGTGCCTTCTTTTTCTGTGCCATTACCACGCTCTGGATAAGAAGGAAAATGCAGAGCATTGCAGCTATTGTAATACCGGTCCACCAAGCCTGGTCAAGGCCTGCTGATGATACTATGTTCTGAATTGTGCTAAGAGAAAGAACACCAAACAATGTTCCGATGATATTTCCGACGCCGCCTGTCAGCATAGTTCCACCGATGATTGACGATGCAATCGCATTCATTTCCATACCCATTGCATGGCTGGCAGATCCCGAGCCAACATGAAGGAAATAAACATAACCGCCAATACCAGCAAGTATACTACATATCATGTGTGAAAGGAACTTAGTCTTTTTAACATTTATGCCAAGCATCAATGCACTTTGTTTGTTTCCGCCCACAGCATAGAAATTTCTACCGAGTTTAGTCCAGCGAAGAATCGCAAAAAGAATAACTACTATGAGAAGAGCTACGATTACTCCGATCTCAACATATGCAGGAACGTAAATTCCCTTTTTGTTAGTAGTACCCATCCCGGGTATGAAAATTCTTGTAAGCTTTAATGCTGTAAACTCCTCGTCTGCCACATTAAAAGGTGCAGTATTTACGATAGTAGTCATTCCTCTTGCAAAAAACATTCCGGCAAGAGATACAATGAAGGGCTGAATATCAAGATATGCAACAAGGAAGCCCTGAACAAGCCCGTATGCGATTCCGATACCAAGTGCGATAAGAATCGATCCGAAAACGCTTCCGTCATGCTGATCAAGATAAACCGCACAGGACATGGATACCAGTGCAACCACACCACCAACGGAAATATCAATTCCACCTGAGATCATTACAACACTCATTCCACATGCAGTGATAATAAGAGCCGCATTAGCATTAAGAATGTTAAAAAACATCTGGGGCTTTGTAAATCCTCCCCCCTGAAAAACGATTGCTCCTATGTACATCGCAAAGAAAATCACAATGGTTATGGTAAGTAAAAGATTTGTATCATTCATCTTACCAAATATTCCTGATTTTGTTTTTTCGTTATTCATTCAGGACACCTCCTTCTTTGCAGGAGCAACCTTTTTAGCAAGCTGCTTCATATAGTCTCTTACTGTCGGTGCAGAGAATACAACAAGGACAATTACTACAACTGCCTTATATGCCGCAAGAGCATCCGACTGAACATTAAATTTATAAAGTGTTGTGGTAAGGAACTGAATAACATATGCACCAAGTATTGAAGCCCACATGTTGAACTTACCTCCTGAGAGTGCATTTCCGCCAAGTGCAACCGCAAGGATTGCATCCATTTCAATATCTTTTGCTATAACCGAATAGTTGATGGTCGAAAGGCGGCTTACCTTGATAAGTGCCGCAACAGCCACGCAAAGACCCAGAATAACAAAACTGAGGAACTTAATGAAAGTAGGATTGATACCGTTAAGTCTTGATGAATTTTCATTAATACCAACTGCCTGTGTGTATAGCCCAAGGTTGGTAAACTTAAGTACAAGAGCAATAACGATAATACATGCAATCACGATAAATACAGTTGTCGGAATCGGAATTCCCGGAATAAAGCTTCCGAAATATGCAAATTTCGGATCAGGTACAATAGGAAGCTCGTTATTGTTAATCCATGCAGCTATTGAACGGCCTGCCGTGAACAATATTAGAGTTGCTATCATTGGCTGAATCTTAAATACAGCAACCAACATACCGTTAAAGGCGCCGCAAAGCATGCCAACAACACAAGCTACAAGGAATGCAACGATTATCGGTGCTGCAAGCTCTGTAGGTCTTGATGTTCCACCGCACAAAACTCTAAGCATTGCAGAACCGGCAATAGCAATTGTTGCTCCTACAGAAATATCCTGTCCGCCTGATGCTGCAGTTACAAGTGTCATTCCTATTGCAAGAATGCCAAGCTCTGAACCGTAATCCAGAATAGTAATGAGATAGCCCGAAAGTACCGGATTACCTGCATTGTTTGTTCCGAGAGTTATCTTGAAAAATCCCGGATCATTTATCAGGTTTATTACCGCCAGGAGCAGAAGTGCCAGAATCGGAATAAACAACTGATTTCCCATGAGCTTTTTGAAAAAGCTCTCATTCTCTTTTGTCATCTGTTTACTCATATCTTACTTATCCCCCGCGATAGTACTCATTATCTTATTCTGTGTAAGGTCATCTCCCGAAAGCTCTCCGACAACCTTTCTGTCTCTCATTACAACAAGCCTTGAGCAAGTTCTCAGCATTTCATCCGTTTCCGACGAAATGAATGTTACGCTCATCCCGTCTTTTGCAAGCTCAAGCACAAGCTTCTGAATATCAACCTTGGTTCCTACATCTATACCTCTTGTAGGCTCATCAAGAATAAGATATTCAGGATGCATCAGTAACCATCTTGCAAGAATGACCTTCTGCTGGTTGCCGCCTGAAAGCGATTTTATTGGTGTATCAACCGAAGCTGTCTTGATATTCAGCTTCTTTATGTACTCCTCTGCAAAAGCATTTACCTGCGCCTTACTGAAAGGTTTGAAGAACCCTGTAAGCACCTGAAGCGCAAGGATTATATTTTCCTTTACAGACAGATCTCCGATTATTCCGTCTCCCTTTCTGTCTTCGGGAAGATATGCTATTCCATGCTTCATAGCATCCAGCGGTTTGTTTATCTTAACCTCTTTACCGTGCATCTTTACAGTGCCCTTGAGGATTCTGTCCGCACCGAATATTGCTCTTACACATTCACTTCTTCCGGATCCGAGAAGCCCGGTAAAGCCATTTACCTCACCTTTTCTGATATAAAAATCAAAAGGCTTGATTCCTGCATTGCTCTGAAGGTCAGATGCCTCAAATACCTTCTCTCCCGCATCCGCTCCTTCATATGCACCTTCCTCTCCCTTGATATCGGAAAGATCGTCCATCTCCTTACCAAGCATCTTGGCAACGAGTTTGACTCTCGGAAGGTCTTTTATCTCATACTCTCCCACAAGTTTACCGTCTCTCAAAACGGTTATTTTATCGCATACTTCATATACCTGATCAAGGAAATGAGTTACGAAAATAATACCTACTCCCCTGCTCTTTAAATCTCTCATCAGACCAAAGAGCTTTTCAACCTCCTGCTCATCAAGTGATGATGTCGGCTCATCCAGAATAAGAACTTTACACTCCATATCAACGGCTCTTGCAATTGCAACCATCTGCTGTACAGCCAATGAACAATTCGAAAGCTGCTGGTTTGCTTTTGCCGGAATTTCAAGAGATTTGAGAATCTTGTCCGCATCCTCATTCATCTTCTTCCAATTAGCAAGTTTCCCCTCGCCTCGTCCTATGTACATATTCTCTGCAACAGTCAGATTAGGACAAAGAGTGATTTCCTGATAAACTGTACTTATTCCGCATTTCTGCGCATCCTGAGGTGAATGGATTGTAACCTCCCCTTGTCCCTCAAGATTAATTGTTCCGCCATCTTTGCTGTAAACACCCGTAAGCACTTTTATAAGAGTTGACTTTCCGGCTCCGTTCTCCCCCATAAGTGCATGTATTTCTCCCTTGTTCAGAGAAAAATCAACATTTTGAAGCGCTTTAACACCCGGAAAGGTTTTGTTTATGCCTCGCATTTCGAGCACTCTGTTTTCTTCCACCGGCTTTACCTCCTAATTAATTACACTCTGTCTAACACCCCTAATATCAGTCAGAGCCAAGTAGTGCACTAAGCGGAGTAATACTACCTTGCTAAGTGCTCTGCTCAAATTAAGCGCGATGCGGATACTCCGCACCGCGCTTAAAAACTATTTTTTATTTATTATTTTTATGCCTTTATCAATCAGATTCCGTACTTATCAACGTCGTCCTGAGTGATTGTCTCAGCGTCGAAACCCTTCTCATCCATGATGATTGTCTTCTCTGCAGGAGCCTGTCCGCTCTCAAGAGTCTTGATGATTTCATCAATGTAGCTAGCCTGGAAAGGATTGCATTGTCCGTCATAGTTCCAGTTCTGAGCAAGAAGCTCTTCAAGAGCCCACTTGTTGCAGTCATAACCCATAACGATTACGTCTTTGCCTACGCCGTGAGAGATACCTGCTGCATCAAGAGCTGCAACTGCACCCTTAGCCATATCGTCGTTCTCTGCATAGATTACGTTGAAAGGTGTACCGGCATCGATAACTGACTGTACGATCTGCTGAGCTTTCTCTGCGTTCCACTCAGCTGTCTGCTGCGTTACAAGGTTCCAGTTTGACTCAGCTGCTGCCTTATCACTAAGAGCGCCACTGCGGCCCTGCTGAGCTGCACTACCCATAACACCCTGGATATGGATGATGTTGTACTCGTCAAGTCCCTGACCCGCAAGCCACTCAACTGCCATCTCGCCTTCCTTAGCCATATCTGAAACGATTGAAGCCTCATAAAGACTGGGATCTGCATCTATAGTACGGTCAAAAAGAATAACCTTAACGCCTGCTGTCTGTGCATCCTGGAGAACTGAATCCCAGCCTGCTGTATCAGCTGCAGAAAGAAGAAGATAATCTACTTCATCCTGGATAAATGTCTGAGCAGCTGCGATCTGCTCATCATTCTTCAAGCTGTATGCAAATGATGCATCATAGCCGTTTGCTTCTGTAAACATTGCCTTCAAGTCAGCATCGTTAGCTGTACGATAGCCAGACTCGTTAGGATCGTTATTGATAATACCAACCTTGATAAGATCTCCTGAAGCTGCGGATGTATCCTCTGTAGCTGTCTCTTCTGCTGCTGTATCTTCAGTTGCTTCCTCCGCAGGAGCCTCTTCTTTTGTCTCCTCTGCTGCAGGTGTCTCTGTAGCTGCAGGTGTTTCCTGTTTAGCTCCGCCGCCACATGCAACAAGGCTAAGTGCCATTGTGGATGCCATTAAAACTGACAATACTTTCTTCTTCATAACTTTTTTCCTCCTAATTAAAAAAAGTAATTGCTAAAGGACCTATTCCCTTAACAATTACTATTCTAATTTTTTCATAACAAAAAGCCATTGAATAAAAAATGTAATGAAGTTGAATTTTTTACACTTTTTTCAAAGCGTTTCATTTTTTTACGATTTCGGTTAAGATTTTCGGCAGACGGATATTCACTATGGTTCCAACGCCGGCAGCAGCATCTATTGCAACTCCGTACTCATCTCCGAAAGAAAGCTTTATTCTCTCATTTATATTATAAAGCCCGTATATGGTATTCTCACCGGGCTTATCACTTTTAAGACTTTCTCTTATCTGTTCAAGCCTTTCCCCGGTCATGCCTATTCCGTCATCCTTAACTGTAATCTGAATGCTATCGCCAAGATCTCCCCCGGTTACTACAATCCTGCCTCCGCCCCTTTTATTCTTTATTCCATGATAAAGAGCATTTTCAACCACAGGCTGTATTGTTATCTTTGGGATTGTGTATTCATAAATCTCTTCCGGAACATCTATCTCATAAGTCAGGATATCCTGATACCTTATCTGCTGTATTTCAAGGTAGCTTCTTACATGCTGAAGATCTTCACGTATGGTCACAATTTCTTTTCCCTTATTAAGAGAGCTTCTGAAAAAATCCGACAGACTGCCCACCATGCTGACAACCTGTTTTTGATTACCAGCCTCCGCAGACCACACTATAGCATCGAGAGTATTATATAAAAAGTGAGGATTTATCTGCGCCTGCAAAAGTTCAAACTCCGCTTTTCGAAGCTGCTTCTGCTCCCTTTTTACCTGTTCTTCGATAGGACGGGTGATAAGAAGCGGTCCGAAAAAGGAAATAATCATTACAAACAGAAAAATAACAACAACTATTCCCACAGAAATTTTGACTATATCAAAATAGAATTTCTTTGTCTCCATCTGCGCTGTCTGCAGCTGCCTGTTTTCATAGTAAACATACTCATTAATTGTTTCCTGTAAAAGTGATGTTACAATCTGAACATCGTTCTCCCAAATAGTAATGTTATTATCATATCTGTCCTCGTAGTTCATATTATCTTCTATTCGCTGTATATAAACTTCGAGATTATCAAGATACTTCGCAGCACTCTCCAGACGTTTTCTGTTATCGGCATCATCCGTATAAACTTCAAGGGAATCTACTACTTTCCTCGCATCGGAAAGATATCCGGGGATCTTCGAATCTTCAAGCTTCACATTTCCCACTATCAGCAGATAGGTCTCGTAATCAAAATCCTCCTTAAAATCCAGACTGAATTCACTGGCCGCTACCACTGATCCCAGCATCTCGTCATACCTCTCATTTATCATATAGAGTGTATAAAAAGCATATGCCATGAAAACAATACTTGGCAAAAGCAATATCATATATGTGATTCGGATCTGATTCGCAAGCTTTGAGTGCCCCTTGCGGATTCTGCTGCTTCTAACTTTTTCATTCTCCATCAGCCTTCCTCCGTGCGACCACCGCCTCTGTACTGAGTTGGTGTAACACCCTGTGTTTTCTTGAAGAGATATGAAAAATAGTGAGGATCCTTGTAGCCCACCAAAAGCCCTATCTCATTGCTTTTCTTGGCTGTTGTTCTAAGCAGATCCTTTGCTGCATTCATCCTATAGTCCGTAAGATATTTGATAAACGGCTGACCTGTCTGCTGCCTGAAAACCGCGCTCAGATGGTTCGGTGAAAAATTCACATGAGCAGCCAATGTATTTAGAGACAGATCTTCCTCTGTAAAATGTTCCTCTATATACGCTATAACCTGATTTACAGCATCCCGATAATGTCCCTTGGA
Source organism: Butyrivibrio sp. AE3004 (assembly GCF_000703165.1). Taxonomy (NCBI): domain Bacteria; kingdom Bacillati; phylum Bacillota; class Clostridia; order Lachnospirales; family Lachnospiraceae; genus Butyrivibrio; species Butyrivibrio sp. AE3004. The sequence goes on along the minus strand of NZ_JNLQ01000002.1, from coordinate 438,242 downwards.
ATCATCCTCCCTTAGCGCAGCACCTCTGCTTATGATCCTTACCATGTACTGCTGAGTTCGTCCTTCATCTGCAAGAACTTCCGGAGTGGGTATTTCCGGCTTTTCATCATTTCCAAGCTCATTCTCCAGAAAATCCACAACACAAAAATAAACATCCATCGCTATGTACTGCCTCAGCAATGTGGATCTAATGGCATTTTTCCCCATTCCACCTATAAACTCTTCCACAAAGAACTCTGTTTCCGAGACGTCGCCTCTCCTTAGAAACTCCTTTATTAGTTTTCTATCAATGTGTTTTGGATCTATTTCAGATAAAACAACATCGTTCTTATCGGGATGCAGCTTTTCTTCGGAGCCCACAAGAAAACCGTTGTCTTCTGTCAAATACATATGAGCAAAGGCTCTGCTTGCCCATGCAAAAGAAACAGGTATATCACTTATTCTTCCGACACTCTGTCCCACTCCGCCAAAATATCTTATATGATGATAGCCCTCAAACAATTCCTTCATCTGCAATATGCTATCAGCAATACTTTTTTCTATTGAAGCATCGTCATCACCCTTGAAAAGAAGCGCGATGCCCTCAACTCCAAGGTCAAAGAAAATCGCCCCCATTTTTTCCGCAATTTCTCTGACACCTTTTTCTATCTCAACAACGCTCTTTGAGTATTCAAAAGCATCATGCCTGGTAGACCAAACCTTCAAAAGAATAACATTAAATATTATCGCAGTAAGGTCAACCTGGAGCTTCTTCGAGCTTTCGATAATTTCCGCAAGATTTTTGTTCCCGGATATCAGATCGCTGAAAAGCTCCTGCTTTTCATACTCCGTACGTTCCTTCATTTCTTCTTCGTAACGTTTCTTAACCTCTCGTTCCTGCCGCTTTTCATTGATTTTCTCAGCAAGCGAATCAACCTCCTTTATCAGGTTATCTCCGCTTATCGGCTTTGAGAGATAACAGGATACCCCAATCCTGATTGCTTCCTGTGCATATTGAAAATCCTCATAACCTGTAAGAAGAATTATCTCCATCCAGGGAAACTGTTCCTTAACCATACGGCTAAGTGTAAGTCCATCCATAAAAGGCATTTTTATATCTGTAATAATAATGTCCGGCTGAAGCTTCTGAATCATCGGATACGCAACTTCTCCGTCCCCCGCTTCACCACAAAATTCGTAACCGTGGGCAGCCCAATCCACATTATTTTTTATACCTTCCCTTACAACATACTCATCTTCTACCAAAAATACCTTCATACCCTTTTTCATCCTTCAACCCAAGTTGCCCCACCCTCGGTGGATTTCGGAATCCCTAATTCATAAAAAAGGCCCCTCCGAGCATCATCACCCGGAAGGGCCGGTAATTCAAATAATAAATTCTGCCAAGCTCTACAATTGCTAAATGCTCTGCCAGGCTATTATTCGTAAATCTTAGCTTTCTCTTCGCCATTCATTACACGAAGTGCTCCCTGTGCAAGCGCAAGAAGCTCATCCTCACCGGGATATACAGTTACAGGTGCAATGAATTTAACCTTCTCTGAAAGTCTTTCCATAAGAGGTGCATTATAAGCAATACCACCTGTAATGATGATCTGATCAACCTTACCGTCAAGTACTGCTGCCATTGATCCGATATTCTTTGCAAGTTGGAAGATGAACGCATCGATAACAAGCTTTGCCTTCTCATTACCCTCATCTCTCATCTTGATAACGTTTCTCATATCGTTGGTTCCAAGCCATGCATTGAAACCGCCATTACCAACTGCCATCTTTCTAACCTCTGCCTCAGAATATTTTCCTGAGAAGCAAAGCTTAATAAGACCACCTGTAGGAAGTCCGCCTGCACGCTCAGGAGACATAGCTCCGTCACCATCAAGAGCGTTGAATACGTCGATGATCTGACCATTCTTGTGAGCACCTACGGAAACGCCGCCGCCAAGGTGAACTACTACAAGATTGATATCCTCATACTTCTTGTTGTTTTCCTTTGCAAATCTTCTGGCAACAGCCTTCTGATTGAGTGCATGGAAAATTGATACTCTGGGAAGCTCAGGAAGACCTGAAACTCTTGCTTCATCGCAGAGCTCGTCTACAACAACAGGATCTACGATGTAGGAAGGAACACCGATCTCGTCAGCGATTTCCTTTGCAAGAAGTCCGCCAAGGTTACTTGCGTGTTCACCCTGAACACCTGCCTTGAGGTCCTTAAGAAGAGCATCATTAACCTCGTATGTACCACCGGGGATGGGCTTAACAAGTCCGCCGCGGCCTACAATAACATTGAAAGACTTTACGTCTACATTTGACTCTTTGAGGAAGTTAAGAATGAGTTCCTTTCTCCAGCCAAGCTGATCAGTGATGTGATCATACTTTGCAATCTCCTCTGTGGGATGGCGGAGTGTCTCATCCATTTTAAGTGTCTCATCCTCGAAAATACCAAGCTTTGTTGATGTGGAACCCGGATTGATAATTAAACTTTTGATCATGGTTTTCTCTCCTTTTTCCCTTATTATAAATTCTTCTCTTCTGCTACTACTGCTGCAAGTGCGATAGAGTTGAGCTTAACCTCAACAGAATCAGAACGTGATGTAAGAATTACGGGAGCCTTGGTTCCTGTAAGGATGTTACCGTTCTTAACTGTAGCAAGACGAACGATTGTCTTGTATGTAAGGTTACCTGCATGAATATCAGGGAAAAGAAGGATATCTGCGTCACCTACAATCTTACGGTCCTTAGCGCCTGCCTTGTGTTCTGCCGCAGAAGGATCGATTGCAAGATCCATTGAAAGAGGTCCGTCAACGATGCAGTTCTTAATCTCACCTGCCTCATTGAGACGTGTAAGCTCAGCAGCCTCAACAGTTACGGGCATCTTGTCATTTACAACTTCAACAGCTGCAAGAGGAGCAACCTTAGGACACTCAACGCCACAAGCTCTTGCAACATTTACTGTATATTCAATGATAACCTTTTTATCTTCAAGAGTGGGATAAGGCATGAAAGCAACGTCTGTAAGGAAAAGAAGACGGTCAATGCCGGGAATCTCAAACACACATACATGAGAAAGAGGACGACCTGTACGAAGTCCAACTTCCTTATTCAAAACAGACTTAAGGAATGTCTTGGAATCAAGCTGTCCCTTCATATAAATATCAGCCTTGCCATCATGAACAAGTGATACTGCCTTAGTTGCAGCCTCTACTGTATCCTTCTCATCGATAATTTCGAACTGTGAAAGATCCATGCCCATACCTGCAGCAATCTTCTCAATTTCTTCCTTATCGCCTACAAGAATAGCATCTGCGATGCCGCGCTCCTTTGCCAGCTTAACAGCCTCAAGAACAGGCTCATCCTGTGCACAAGCTACTGCAAGCTTCTTAGTGCTGGCTGTCTTTAACTTTGCAAGAATATCGTCGAAACTCTTACTCATCAGTGTACCTCCTGGGTTATATAAACAAATTTATATTGAGCCACAATTAATAAAAAACATGGCACATCGTTAAAATTTTACCACGATGTGTCATGCTTTTCAATCGAACTCAAAAATTGAATTATTCTTCTCTGCTTAAATTTTTTTACACTCTTGCAGGAATTAAGAATAACAATTGACTATGAATTTTTCCTCATTCCAATCTGGAAAAATATTCCTCAATAATATAAGTCGGAACCTCTGAGTTCATAACGTAATTTTTGTCATCATCTATCATTTGAAGAAGAATGTCAGCTATCTTCGGATCAAACTGAGTTCCCTTTCCGCGTTCAATTTCTTCTCTTACCTTCTGCTGTTTCATAACTCCGGAATAATTCCTCTCGGAGCTCATCGCATCATATGCATCTGCACAGCCTATAATACGTGCTTCTTCAGGAATGGCATTGCCTATAAGCCCATCCGGATATCCGCTTCCGTCATATCTCTCGTGATGCCATCTGGCGCCCACAGCAAGCCCCGGAATCTCCGTAATATTCTGAAGAATCCTGGCGCCTATCATAGGATGCTGTTTCATAAGACTGTATTCATCATCCTGAAGACCTTCCGGTTTAGCGGTTATTGAATCGGGAATCCCTATTTTTCCGATATCATGCAGAAGCCCCATCTGATATATCTCGTACTGCTCCTTGCGACTTTTTCCCATACTTCTCGCAATTTCCATTGAGTACAGTGCGACTCTCTCAGAATGTTCCTTCGTATATTTACCATTTTCATCGGCCACCCTGGCAAGAGCATGCATAAGCTGATCTATCAGCCTTTTTTGCTGATGATATTTAACTTCATAGTTTTCCATTTTGTTTTCTGATCCCTCTTTAGTAATCTCCCCTCGAAAACAAAAATTATTTTTTTCTTATAATACGCAAAATTTCCTGCGCAGAAAAAAAACTACGCAGGAAACCATTTTACACTTTTTAGTGTAGGAGTGGAAGTCTTTTTTCAAAAATAAATTCAATACTCAGAATCCCTCTCTTCTCCTCTGTGCACGAAGCTCTATTCTCCTTTCAGCGCCCTGCCACTCAGCTCTCTCGACCTCAGTGCGGACATTTAAACCATAAGGAACCGTTGTTGGCTTACCCTCTTCATCAATGCATACTTCAGTAACATATGCTCTGTTCACAACATGTCTCATACCTGTGTGGAGATCTTCAACATAAGTGTCGACACGAATCTCCATAGCAGTACGTCCAACATGGGTAATGTGACCGCGAACAACCACTATATCATTAAGCTTTATCGACTGTTTAAATTGCATATTGTCGATAGCTGCTGTCGTGACAGGCGTCCCGGCATGCCTCAACGCAACCGTACCTGCAACCTGGTCAATCCAGCTCATAAGCTTTCCGCCGGATAATCGCTCATACCCATTAATCTCATCGTACTGAACGACTCTGGTCCATTCGGTAGCCGAATCATCTACATTCTTGCTGGCAATCTGGTGATCTACGTGAAAAACTCTGTTATTCATAACCGCCCTCCGTTTTCCGCTAAATATAGATATATTATATCACACCATATGCCTTGGTTATGCATTATATATATAAAAGAAATTTCGGAAGTTCTGCTCTCGCATCCGCTCGCCAGAACTAAGTAGTACACTAAGCTCGAAAATACCTCGCTAAGTGATTACTTAAAAGCCAAAAGCATTTCAGCTGTTTCAAGGAGTGATGTTCCGGAATCCATGGAACATTTCTGAAGATATTTGTGGGCTTCAGGCTCAGTCATATTATGACGCTCCATAAGTATGGCTTTTGCCCTGTCGATAACTTTTTGATCCTCACTGCTTCTAAAGCGCCTTTTTTCCTTCACCTTTTTTCGGCGAATTGCAGCGCCCTCTATCATCATCGTGAGGGTAGAAAACAGATCATCCTTCTTCAAGGGTGTTGGCAGATAAACTACATTTTCTTTTCCGTAAAGATCAAGGTCGTCAGCCTTTGCTTTGCTGGCAATAAGGAGCATCTTAAAATACTCCGGCATATCCTCTGAAAGCTCGGTGCAGAGCATATCACCCAGGCGATAGCCGCAGATTACCACACCGTTTCCCAGGTTCTCCATAGCTGAAAGAACCTGAGCTCCGGTCAGGCATACGTAGGCAGGTTCAAAACCGCCACGCATCAATATGCTTTTAAAATTCTGCGCATCCTCCTGCTTTGCGAATGCCACGATAATATTCTGCAACCTGTTACTTCCTTTATCTTACTGCTTGTTCAGATATTCTTTGATTTCCCACTGCGTAACGCATGTGCGGAAGTTTTTCCATTCTTTTCTCTTTGCGTCAAGGTACCTGTTGAAAACCGCATCCCCCAGAACCTTTCTGACAAATTTATCCTTCTGATAGCTTTCTATCGCCTCACCCAGAGTTTCGGGAAGAGTCGAAAGCTTTGTTTTTCTTAGCTCATCATCTGTTTTGTTTTTCAGATTCATTTTTAGCTCAGCGGGAGGTGTAAGCCCTCTCTTTATTCCATCCATTCCTGCTGCAAGGATGAGTGCGATCGCAAGATACGGGTTACAGGTTGCATCAGGATTTCTAAGCTCTATTCTCGCATTTTTACCGGACATGGAAGGAATTCTTATGAGAGCACTCCTATTTGCTGAGGATGCAGACCAGGAAACATTAACAGGAGCATCGTACCCGGGTACAAGACGCTTATAGGAATTAACTCCCGGATTTGTAACCAGCGTCATTCCACAGATGTGATCCAGGATTCCGGCAATAAACTCCTTCGCCATATCAGACAGATTGCCATTCTCAGAAAAAAGGTCGTTACCATCCTCATCCTCACACAAAATATTTATGTGCATACCGGAACCGTTTACACCTTCTTTGGGCTTTGGCATAAATGTCGCATAGAGGCCGTGCCTCTTGGCAATTGTCTTGACCGTCATCTTAAAGGTCATGATCATATCTGCCATTCTTTCAGCATCATCTTCTGTAAAATCTATTTCATGCTGGGCCGGAGAAATCTCATGGTGGGATGAAGTTATATTAAAATCAAGCTCCTCAAGATTCATAATAATGTCTCGTCTTACGTTCTCACCCTGGTCTGCAGGTGCGAGGTCAAAATACCCTGCATTCTCATGAGTCTCCGTAGTCGGCTGCCCTTCATCATCAAGATCAAACAGAAAAAACTCAAGCTCCGGATCAGCCTTGAAGGTCATTCCCATTTCCTTGGCATCACTTAGTACTCTTTTCAGAATACTTCTGGGATCGCCGGAAAAAGGCTTTCTGTCCGCAGTGTAGACATCACAGAACATTCTCGCAACTTTTCCGCTCTGTGGTCTCCAGGGATATATCTGAAAACTGTCCAGGTCAGGATACAGATACATCTCGCTTAAAGTTTCCTGTGAGCTTTCACCCTCCATACCCGTAAATCCTTCTATCGCAGAGCCGTCAAACATACATTCATTATTAAGTGCGCTCTCAAGCTGGCCCGCTGTGATAGCGATATTCTTCGGAGTTCCGAAAATATCACAGAACTGAAGCCTTATGAATGCGACATCCTCTTCGTTGACAATCCTGAAAATATCCTTCTTGGTAAGCTTTCCCATTTGTCCTCTTTTCTGCGTCTTTTCTATGTGTCTTTAAGACGCCGGTTTAATTCTTTACATTATGCCCATTTTCTTTAGCTGAATAACTACATAAAAAGCTCGATACCATCTCACTGTAAGTATTCTGCTCAACTGTATTTTTATAAGAAAAAAGGCAAAGGCACTTCCCCTATATGGAACGGCGCCTTTGCCTTTGTCTACAATATCAAAAGAAACATATCTGAGTCAATACTATTTGCGACGTTGATTTAAAAATCTTGCAAGGTCAGTTTTTAACTGCTTCATATCCTCAGGCTCTTCATGTCCCGACGTACCTATGGCAACTTCGGAAAAAGCCTTTGGAAGAATGACGTTATCTCCTTCAAACGGATGAATAACTCCCGCTTCATCGCCGCAGATAACAGCTCCGTCACAAAATGCCGTAAGTTCAGCAACAAGACCTTCCGAAGGTCTTGCCCCTCCAAAGCCTGCAAGACACATACAGAACTTCTCCCTGACTCCGCTGTAAGCTGCTGCTGTATTAACAGGCTTTTCATTTATAACAGAATCCGCATATTTTTGCAGAAGCCCCTCGCTCTTAGACGGATATTTCTTTTCGCGCACTCCATAGGTTCCATAAGGATTAAGACTAAGATGCTGGCCCTCACCGTCAGTTACAAGCCTTCCCGGGCATACGGCAAGTCCACCAAGCACAGTTCTTGTCATACCGAGAAGTATACCGGAAAGCGCTCCCTTTGCTCCGACTATTCCGGCAGTAAGCTGATGATTGAACGACTGCAGATTCTCATTTCCTCTTACTGCTTTACCAAAAACAGAGACTGGATAGTCACTCACATCGCCTGTAAAGCTTTTTCTGATAACGGATACTCCTGCGTGGTATTGAGGCGATATCTGAAAAGGAACTATCTCCTGCAGCTTGTCTGCTGCGTCTCCCATTTCGGGATAGGTAACATCCATATGTATAAAAAGGCCGTCGATACCCTTAAGTGCCGGGGATTTGATTATCTGCAATTTATATTTTCCCGGAGACGTTTCGCCCTGCGCGTGCACTGCTCCCTGAACCATAACGCCGTCACCTTTTCCGGCAAATTCAGCCTCGCTAACCTCTTCGCAGGTAAATTCATTTACAACGTTACCGCACTTTATAAACGAAGACAGGAACTGGTCATCGCCTATTCTCTCATCTCCGAAATATACTTCTCTGATCTTACCCTTCGAAGCACCGGTTCCACCAACCACAAGCTTAAGCTTTTGCTCCGGACTTATTATTACATAGCTTTCTCTCTCTCCGTTAGCATTATAGCCTGCGGGTCTTGCCGACTCCTTGGCACTTCTCATTGCTGCTATACGCTCTGCAACAGCCTGGTTTTTTTCTTCCTTGACAGGCTCCGGCTTTGCCTTTAATTTTCCCTGCGCCTCCAGGAGTCTTCTCATTGCTCCCTCAGCATGAAAAACAGGGTGATCCTCAGGTCCAAGCTCTATAAGAGGCTTATGTGGTTCCTTGGGAATGTCTTTTCTGTCAAAATGATAAAAAATTTTATAAGTGCTCTGTGCTTCCGCAAATCTCATGATCACGAAAACAGAATTTACATAACCGTTATCTGTCCCCATCTCTACAGCGGTATATGTATTTATCCTGCATTCGTCGCACTCAAAAACAAGTGTCTTTACCTTAGGACACATTCCGCTGTCTATGGCAAGCTGAAAGGTGACTGTCTTTTGTCCTTTGGGATTCATTATGATAAATGAATTCCTCTCCTCTTCATCCCTTCTTCTGGAGTAGAGATGTTTGCCGGCGGCGCTATTGTTAAGTCTCTGCCTTCCGCTTGTCCGCATGGACATTTCCTTGGCATTTATTGCTCTGCGCTCTATTTTCTGAATCTCTTTTGAACGCTTATCAATCTCTTTAAATCTGTCCTTAGCGGGTGCGGGTGAAAAGGGTCCAAAATCCGATGCGGAAAGAATCTTTACTCTCTCTGACAACGAATCTGAAACTCTCTCTGCGTTATAAACTTTGCTTCCCATTCTCGCTCTCTCGATTCTGGTCCATATCAGTCTGTCAAAAGGAAGCTCGCTATAGTTTGAAAGATCTCCGCTCGTGCCGCAGCCCATATCTCCTGAAAATGAAATCTCGGAAACAGGCGCATGATCCGTCATATATCCACTGGGAGTGTTGTATGCTACAAAATCAAGTTTTCTTAGGGCCTTAAGGAAACCTGCAAGCCCTTCCGTTCCTGCTGCCTTTCTGAAAAGAGTTCTTATTTCCATAGGCTCCCACCAGGGACTTTTCACATCTGCCCCTGCAAGAATGAAAATATCACCCTCTATCTCACCTGAAACCTGCTTTGCATGCAGTGAATTAAGAAATCTGGTCAGCGATCCCTCTTCTATCCAATCCGCAGGTGTATATACTGGAATCACGTTCATGGAATTATTTCCATGCCTGTACGTCGCAGGATTATAAGTCGCATAATCAGATTTTCCAAACTCCCTTACTACACCTGAGAGTGCATTCGGTCCAACATTACTGTTACTAAGAAGCACCGTGTTTATCCCTGCTTTGCGAAGTCTCCCAATCATAGCAGGTGAAAAAATATCCCCCTCAGTCCGCAGCACATCCGAAGTTTCTCCAAGCTCATTAGACTTGTAATGAAGAGCAAAATTCAATTCTTTTCCGGTCATTCCCGCAAAAAGATTTGCATGTCTTCCGGATAAAACAAGCTCGTCTCCCCGTTCACGAAGTCTTGTCTTTACGCCGTCTATAACATCAGGACCAAGAGAAGGAAGTATTCTGCCCAGGGTATAATCATTTTCAAAATCCCAGGTTGCCTGCACCGGTTGTCCATCATTATTTGCCCGCTTCAAAATCTCAAGAATCTCACGAATTCTCGACAGGTCTCTTCCAAAGCCCTTATCGTCATTGGAATCACCAAGATCCGGATGGTAAAAATTTACGTGAAAAAGAAATCCGAAATGGATTCTGTGATTCTTCCCCATAAGTTAAACTCCCCCAACAAGTTTTCTTATGAAGTATTTTACCATAAAACATCTTGGTTTAATACAAAATAGCGCTTAACGAAATGAAAAAAAGTAGCAAAATATCGGTCCTTATGCCATCTTTGCAAGATCAATCTGGTGAACCACACCCGCTTCACCTGTTGATTCCCTTAAGAATATTCCGCTTGACTTATATTTTGCATTTACCATGAAGTCATTTCCCTGAGAGGTAAACTCAGTTTCCGCATGCTTTAGATAGATAGCTCCTACATCCGCTTCTTTCAGAGTCATAAGTGTATCCTTTCCATCCTCTCCTCTGCACCAGACGCGAAGTTTTTCGTAAATCTCATCATTTTCATCGATCCAGTCATTACCATCTGTGTTGTACTTTGAAAGTTCCGTAAATCCATTTCCGGATAATGCTCCAAACAGCTCTGAACCATCATTTATTATTCCGTCACCATTCTTATCATAAGCAAGAAAACCACAACCGGGAGCAAGGCTCTTAACAGTATCCTCACTGCCGTCAGCATCAAGATCAAAAGTAAAGCTCTGGTCGGAAATCTCCGTGACACTGTTTCCGATATTTATGACAAGCGGATCTATGAGCTGCATGGGACTTGCATGCATAACTCCTATAGCCTCATTAAACTGTCTGGACATGCTTACATTAATCCCAAAATTAAGTTCTCTTCCGTCCTCTGTTTTGGCAATTCCTTTAGCTGTAAACGCTGTATGCTCCTCTTGTGTATGGATATAGGTCGTTGTCGTAACCGACATCCACTGATAGCTTCCTGCACTCATCTTTTCACTTAATCCACGCATATACTCCTGCATTCTCGATTTACTGCTTCCTGAAGCCATTCCTTCGTACAATATCTGCATTATATTCAGAAGCTTTTCCATAATCTGCATGCGTAGATTTTCAATATCCGACATCTTGGACATAAATGGGGAGTCGTTTGAAACCGCATATCCACCATCTGAGTTGTAATTTGTAAAAAGCTTTTCTTCTCCCTTTTTCTCATCGCTCACAGCTTTATTACTCTCATTAGTCTCACCATTAATACCTGTCAGCAAATTTTTAAAGCTTCCCGCCATGTCACTGATTGATGATACTACGCCTTTTTCTTTCGTGATACTGTATGCTTCGTGAAACCTCCTTTCCGAAACAAGGTTGACCGTACTGTTTGCAATCCTCATAAGCAATCCCTCCAAATTCAACATGCGGCCTCCATGCCCTAAAACAACAAAAGCTGAGCCACCCCATAACAGGGTCTGCCCAGCTTCAAAATTAAACTTAAGATAGCTCCGCTATCCTAATGTTCAACTTATATTTCGGTACATTTTTAGTTTTTCTTTAGTAATTGCGAAGCATTTTCCATTGTTATAAAATAATATTATGAAACTAAACGAAATCATGAAAGAATCAAAAATTAAAATTCATGCAACCATCAACGGACACGGCATTCTTCTTATCACTAAGGCAGCTGTAGGTGTCAGAGATGGTCTTCTTGTGGACTCTTTGACCTATTTTGATGAGGATCTTACTTTTTCCGAACCTTCAAAGATTGTTGCCGTAAACAAGAGAGACGGCAGGTCCTATGAATTCATATCCGACAGAATAGCTCCTGTTGATACCAAGTATGGCAAATACCATCTTATCAGGTGTACCACGGATGGCCATATCGTAAATCGCAGACAGGCCGAGCGCTATGATATAGACAGACTCGGTGTCATCAGGATAGGTGATGGCAAGGACATTAGAAATGCTCTTGTTTATGATATCTCCATGAAGGGAATAGCCTTTATTCTGGATACAGACGCATCTGTTAAGGTTGGTGACCACGTTATTGCTTCTTTCAGATATGACCCGACATATTTTCATTTCTATGCCTGCGAGGCAACCGTTGTACGTGTATTTATACTAAACGGACAGCCCGCCATAGGCTGTACTCTTGATTCCATGGGTGCGGATCTCGTAACACTCATACAGAACAAGAAAAAGGAAAAGCTCGGGCTTAAGGTTGACGATATTCTTGGCATCTCTAAATCTCCTGATGAGAAGATTGCTTCCGGTGATAAGATTCCTGTCAATTATGTTCCTCAGCTTGCGGTTTCCAAGGATTACGAGAGCAAAAAATATCAGGGAAGATGGGAACTACCGGAACCCGAGAAAAAAGAAAACAAAAACAAGCCTATATCAAAATACGAAAAGGAAATCCCAAAGGTAGAACAATATCAGTTCACTGCTCCCCTTGAAGCAGAATACCGGGAAATTCCTATTAAAGATAAAACTTCTGACAATCCTCCTCAGTATGAGGCAGAACAACTTCTTTCACCGGATGAAGCAGCTGATCTTATCCCTGAGAGAAATGAAGCAGAAATCATGCTCGCAAGAGCCAATCGTGTTGCTGACGTTAATCCAATAGAGGATGAGGCTAATCAGCCAACCTATATTTCTGAAAACGATATGGAAGAGCTTACCTTTATCGAAGACAGGACGCCCGGCATGAATGTCCCTGTACGGAACGAACTCACAAAGTCGCTGGATGACCAGGATCCCGACCCTCAATACGAGGAAGAGCTTGCATCCATAGAGGACAGAACACCTCATAAGGCTAAAAAGCTATATCCAAAAAAGCCTGCCGATCCTCTTGATGAGTTAAAAAAGCAACCGGGTAGTGCTTCCAAATCATCAAAACAGTATGTAGCTGATCTTGCAGAGCTGGAAGGACGTGATTTTAATCCTTCTGAACAGACTAAGAAAAAACTGGATTTCATTTCATCAATTGTTGGTGATGCCAATGAACTAAAGAATCTTATAAGTGGCTCATCGAGGCAGTCAAAACCAAAGAAAAAGAATAAACCGCAGGAAAACTTCCTTAATGCTGCTTCTATCCCGAAAGCTGGTTCAATACAGTCTGCCGGCACAGGTCATCAGGTAAAATTTGTTGATGCTTATAACAGTTCAATGAAATCTGCACCAACTAAACCTGCTGATAAGCAAAAGCCTCAGGATAAAGAACAGCCAATTACAGGTATTGCCAAGGCCAAAGGCGTAATCCATGCAACTAGCGCTTCTATTCCCAATGATTTTTCCGGCAGAGGAAATCTCCCGGACAGAGCACCATCACTGAATAATAAAAAAGTTGCTGTATCATCTGCTGATTTTCCTGCCGATTATGATGGTTACTATAATCAAAAAGGAAATGCCATAGATGAAGATCTGTTCTCCATAAAAAGAAATGACGGATTCCTCACTCCTGAACAGATTGCAGACATCATAGAACTTGAACGAATCAGTAAAAACGAATAAATTTAAAACAAAAAGTACCTCTAAGCTGGACACAACCCAGTTTAGAGGTACTTTTTTACGCTATTTCTATTTCGTTTTCATACAACTCATTAAAATACTATGCTTATATTTTTCTTTACACAGTATATCAGCCCTGTCGTTTCCGACAGGGCTGAATTACATTTAAAACTATGAATTATTATTCATCATTTTTCTTGCGCTTTTTGCCAGTTGCAAGAAGTGTTACAACTGCGCCTGCTGCAATTAGAAGAACAATTATTCTGGATGTATTGGTGTAGTCATCTGTACCACCGCGTCTTGCGCCAAGTACAGTTTCCTTCTCACCACCATCTGATCTCTTAGCTCCGAGAACATCTCCATGCTTTGCAGGAGGATTGTTATTAGAGTTATCATTTCCACCTCTGTAATGATCATCATCATCATGATTATCTACAGGAGGATTGTGCTTCTTATGCTTCTTAGGATTTTCCTTTGGAGGATCTTTGGGATCTTCCGGATCCTTCGGAGGATCTTTAGGATCTTCGGGATCCTTCGGAGGCTCAACATCTGTAGGCTTCTTAACTGTAAGATCACCGAGAATATACTTAATCTCGTAGTTCTTAAAGTCTGTAAGGTCGTTTGCAGGTTTTGCTGTAAAGGTGTTCTTACTTGTTCCGGGTTCTGTCTGGCTTCCTGTGAACTCATAAGTTACTGCATCGCCCTCACCCCATGTAGTATTCTCTGTTGCCACATGACATACAAGAGGTGTCTTATCATAAACCTTCTCAGCTGTTCCTGATGTGATCTCAATCGGCTTAGGAATGATTGTAAGTGTACCAATCTTGTAAGTAGGATCGTCAAACTGCTTTGTTACGTCGTTGCCGTTAACGTCTGTTACCTTGAAGCCTTCATCAACGATTGCAAGATCATACTTACCAACAGATCTGGCCTTAACTTCAACCCTGAGTCCTGAAACAAAGTACTTAACACCATTGATTTCAATAGGCTTACCTGTTTCAGCAGCGTGAACCTTAAAAATACCAAGTACCTTGTTAACAAAATCACCTATAGCACCAAGAGTCTTAATTGCTGCGTTTGTACTCGGAGCTGATCCTTCAACTGTGTAATCAAAGTCACTGCCAAGCCATGTCTTACCACTGTACATCTCTACAACATCAGGTGTACTTGCCATAACATGGAGTTTCTTACCTTCAGGTATATCCTTGATAATGAGCTGTCCATCAATAACTGTGAAAGTAACATCAATGTTAGGATCATCATAACCAAACTGTCCGGGTGTAAGACCCATAGGATATGTATCAGGTAAAATTCCCTTTGCCACTGCTTCGCCTGTAAATGTAACCTTACTCTTATCAAAGAGTGAAGTAGGATCAACTGCTGCTGAGCCGTCAGTTACTGCATTGCCGTTTGATACTGCATTGCCGTCTGAAACAGCCTGTACATTGTTGAGTGTATAACCTTCTACCCTCTTCTCAGTTCCATCGTAGAATTCTTCACCTCTGTTACCGATAACTTCTACGGTTAACTTAAGAGGATTGATTGTGAGGTATCCGTCATGAACTACGAAAACTACATTTGTATAGCCAGGATTTGTGCACTTGAAGCTACAATCCGATCCAGCTTCTGACCCCCTGAGTCCCATCACATAACTCTCGATTGCCTTTGTTACAGCATTACGTTTAACATCTTTTCCTGATGCTACAGCATTGCCATCTGAAACAAGTGCGATATCGTCAGCTGTAATTCCTGTGAACTTCTCACCATTCTTCTTCGTTATGGAATCTACTTTGTAACCCTTAACCGACTGCTCCTTGCCATTGTAATTTGTAATAGCATGATTACCTGTTATGGTAACTACAATCTCATCCTTAACAGGATTAATCTTGAGCCATCCATCTTCTACCACAAATCTTATAGATCCCTTATAGTGGTTAGTATTATTTATATCGGTATATACAAAGCTACAATCAGCATCTCCATTCGTTCCTCCCTGCATTCCCATGAGGTATTTCGGATTATCAGTTGTATTTACATCTGTTCCTTCAGCATAATCTTTTGCGCCATTTGCCAAAGCAACACCGGCAGCAATTTCTTCAGCCATAACTGCATCAACGTCCGTCTGTCCTTCATTGTCATACTTAATGGAATCAATCCTGTAACCCTTCTCTATAGGATCAAAACCGTCCTTTTTAAAGGTCTTTGTACTCTGTTTTTCTCCTGTGTAAGGGGTCTCAACCGTTTTACCTACTATTTTTACTACTAACTTTTCTTCATTAGGAGTGATTTTAAGCCATCCATCAGTTACATCGAACTCAACATCCTGGTAAGTTGTATTATCCCATGTAAAGCTGCAGTTATTGTTATCCTTTGTTCCTCCCTGGAGATTCATTGGATAATACTCATTATTGTATTTAACCTCTGTACCACGAGCCTCAGCCTTTACATCTTTTTTAAGCTTAACCTTCAAATCAGTTTTACTAGGTGCTGTGCCTTCTTCGGCTGTGATACCGGTTATCATATAACCCAAATATTCCTCTGTGGTTCCTTCATCTTTGAAGTCAGTATCATCTGCAGGTAGCTTATAGGTTGACTGCTCTTCTCCGGTATACATTGTAGTTGCCGTCTTACCTACGATAGTAACAGTGATTTTATTAGGTGTATAAAGAACATCTATAATATTATTATTACTATCTGCGTCTAATGTAAATTTATTGCCTTCCAGTACTGTATTGTCTTTATACGCTATACCGTTCTTATACCCCTTTTCAGGCTTATGATCTTTATCATTAATCTGACTGTCGGTAAGTGTAATTTCTGTACCAGCAGCATTTCCACTTGATACAGCATCGGGCAGAATACGTTGCTTATTTGTATCAGTGATCGATTTACCCTTCCAATATCTGATTGTGTAGTCCACAAGCTTTCTTACATACACTACTTTGATTACATTAGGATTAGGTGTAGCTACAACAGTATGTGAAGAAGGACTCTGTGCACCATCGCCATAATTTATGCCAACAACTGACTTACATTTATTCAGTACTGCTTCATTATCAGCAATATTCAGTTCAATCTTTGTCCCAACCTCAACATTCTTAAATGTAGTCGTATCGTCGTACTGATCACCTAAATAGTTACTATCTGATGGATTATCCTTGTAATACTTGACTACAACATCTACTGTCTTCTTCTTCCATACAGCAAACATTGCCTGATATGGCATATCCTCATCAGCAGCAACTTGCTTTGCTTCTTTTGTACATGCCTTATCTGAATAGAACTTACCTACGCCTTCATCGTTCTCTTTATAGTAGATAAATTCGGGATCATTATTGGCAATATTTTGTGTCCAATTGGAAGAATTTGCCATGAAAGCTTTAGCTTCCGCTTCGCTCTCGCCCATCTTTACTCTTGCCCAACCAACGAATTCGTAGTCTTCCTTGTCCTTAGCATCTGTAGGCTTTTTCTGAATATCTACTGCTTCGTTAATACCAAGTGTATACTTATATTCTTCTCCAACCTTCTTTACAATATCAATTTGGAATGCTTCTGTTCCATCATTCTCAAACCAAGGAATATACGTAGGTGTAGGATCTCCGAGTTTTACATATTCTGCACGAAGCTGAATTGTGTATGTATATCTAGTTTTCTCTTCTGTAGTATGCTCTTTATCAAGTTCCTGTTTAGCATTATCTACAAGAACAACATAAGTTGTACCCGGAAGTATAGGCTTTATGTTTCCATATTCATCCTTAACATCCTCATATGCAGAACCATTCCACTTCTGCATTACCCAATAGCCAAACTCATATCCCTTGGGAGCCTTAGAAGCCGGAACTGCATAAGCATCTGCGTTGTCAACATAAAGCTTTCCATCTTTAGGAACTTCTATTTTTTCATCATCGTCAACATCAGGATCATCCGGACTGTATACAACCTTTATACCATCAGCTCCATCAATGACTTTTCTCCACTTTGCATAGATATCATATTTCTTTTCAATCCACCAACGGCTTTCATCATTATTTGTGTTTGCCCCATTGCCCCACTTATCCATTGGATCAGTCTTATCTGTCCCCTTATTATAAGGAGTGGTAACATTGGTTTCGTTCATCACAATTGCTGAGCCATTGAAGGCATGTTTCAATCCCGGATCTATGAACCATCCAACAAACTCGTATCCTGAACGTGTTCCATAAGGTGTACTTATTTTATCACCATATGAAACTCTAAAGTTCATTGCCTGCTTGGTTTGAGCATTTTCATCACCCCATGACAAATCCGGTACAGTTTCTTTTGTTCCCGCATTAGGATGAAGAAATACACGATACTGAATAATACGCCATTTTGCATATACTGTAATACCACCCTTGGGCATTACATCCTCTTCCTTCTCACCTAAACGTTTTTCGGAGACAACATTGCCCTCAATTGTTTTTTCAATTGTGTGTTCATATGGATGTGTACATTTTTTATCTTTATACCACCCTTCAAATACATATCCTTCTTGTCCTTCAGGAAGACTAGGCTTATAGTAGTTACCGGCAATTTTTGACTGATATTTGACATCATCTACAGTCTTTAACAGATGAGCTGCTCTATTCTGTTTCTGATTTCCGTCACCATCTACATACTCACCATCCATAAAATTGATTTTATAATACAATGGGCTATAGTAAAAATCTACAATGTAATACCCATCAGCATCCTTTTTCTGATGGTATAGAGTTTTAGCTTCATCAAGCTCGTATCCCTCTCTTCCGGGATTATGCTGTGAGTCCTTTATGTTCTGAGCGGATTTAGCCTCAACCACCTCTCCGGGATCATCTGGATATGTTCCGTCTTCATTTTGGAAAAATAATCTATATTTCCACTTATATACGCCATCTTCATATCTTGCAGTGACAAAATTTCCATCTCTCTTAGAAAGATCTCCAAGAACCTGCTCGTCCATGAAGCTTACAGTACCTTTAATTGTATCCTTACCTTTATCATCACCGGTATGTGCTTTTGCATCTCGCATAAGAATCCAGCTAACAAATGCAGGTTTACTATCAATATTGCTATATGAGTACCATCTTTCATTATTTGAAGCATCCAGCAAACGCTCACCATACTTTGCTGTAAGATTAAAATAATAGTAGTCTCCCTCTTTCAGAGTCGGCTCACTACCGTTAATTTTGGTCTGACGCTTAAGCTCAACGTCCCAGTTACCATCATAATTAGCTTCTGGCCCTTGCTTAGAAGATCCCTTTAAGCCATTTCCATCATCCTTTGATACATAGAATCTGAAGTTATACTCCATTGGTTCAAAAACAATCTTAGCTACGCCGTCTCCCTCAGTCGTTATTGTCCCATCTTCAGTAAGTTCTTCATTATATGTATATCCCATAAGATGATATGGATCAGACTCTGTTTTTGGCTTAGCTATTCCACCATACTGTTCTTTTGTATCGTAGTCATCTGTGCCCAAATCAACATAAAACAGATCATTCTTTTTTTTCTTTTTTATAGCTGTTTTTTTAATGCTATCATTTACCTTGCCTGTTCCAACATATGAAGCAACAAACTGTAATCCCTTTTCTTCTTCATCATTACTCTCAGATTCACCATTACTCTTAGTATTATCGTTTAAGGTTTTCTTATAAATCAGAATAGTATATGATGCTGTTTCATTTGAAATCCACTTTGCAGCAACAAAGGTCTTACTATTCAATACTTTTCCATCTTTTAATTCCGCCTCAGTTTTCCAAAATGGTTCTGATTTAAGTCTAATATTTCCCTTGTCATCTTTTAAAGGATTACCTTTGTCATCAAACCCTTCTACTTCATACCAGTTGTCAAATGTATATCCTTTTCTTACAATTAGTGGCTTGCCATCTTTATCCTGAACGGGTGGTTTAAACGCACGCTCGTTCTCCATGATAAACTTAGGTGCAATATACGTTGCTCCCTTACCATTCTGTTCAAAAACAATCCAATATCCCTTTGGGGCATTAACACTGAAAGTGATATCACCGCATATCTTCAGCAGGGTATCATTTTGTATAATATCTCCTTTAGTATAATTAGCATCCTGCCATATAGGATTTCCCTCTGCATCTTTCTTAGGATTACCCTCTTCATCCTTCTGCTGCACCTTAACAATTTTATCTGCTCCGGAAGTAATAATCCATCCTTGGAAGTCATGTTCATCATCTTCAGGGGTATAAGCCATGTTAACTTTGTACTCCTGTATAGCAGCTTCACCCGACGCATTTGATAATTTATCCACAAAATGTTCGCCAAGTGAAATGCCATTATTATCTACATAATTCACTCTATACTGATTAAAAAACATAGCATAGAATTTTAATTCAACACCATCTGCACTAGGAGGCAGCATTCCATCAACATTATTACCGTCTACTTGAAGACCAGTAACAGCAGTACCAGCAACCATCGTTCGAATATCATCGATAGAGTATGCTTTTGAATCTTTTGTATAATTCTGATCCTGCGTCCATCCTTTAAATATATCCTGTTCATTTATAGTGCCTACACCGGGATCGTAAATAATACTCTTCAGATTATTTAAAGCATCGTCTCGAATAACCTTATTTCCTGAAGCATCCTTTTTCTTTATATCATTTTCTTTAATATACAGGTCTGCAATTAATCCATCTTTATTATCACTCGTTTTGGCATTTTCATTGTAGAACGACACATGCAAACGATTCTCTTCTTCTGTTCCACCGGCAACGATATAAATTGAGAACTCATTTGAATCAAACTCAACTGCCTCAACATCACCGTTAGCATTCTCGGTAACATCAGCTTCAATAGTTTCTACTTCACCGTCATGGTCATGGAGAACTGTAACGTTCTCTTCTGTGAGTGCTTCTTCAAGTGCAAGGCTTACATGAACATACTTACGATCTGCAGGCTGTATTTCCTTGCCTTCGAACATGAAAGTAATGTCAACACCCTTTGCAGTTGTAACCTGGTCACCAAGTTCATTCTGAGCTGTCTCAAGAGCCTGGTCATCAGAAATAGCAGTAATGGAAATTTCTGTACCTGCAGGGAAGATACCTTCCTCAGCCTTAACAGAAACAACCATACCGCCTTCATGAACGTCTTCTGCGGAAAGCTCAGGCATATCAACTTCGATACCCTCAGCTGCCTTGAAGTTAGCTTTGAAGGTTGCATTCTCTTCTATATTAGAAGGAACGAATGTAGCTTCGGTTGAAACTTCATTGTCATTAGCATCAGTCCAGTTTACGAACTCATACTTATCATTCCATGCAATAGCAGTAGAGCCTTCAAATGCAGCGCCTTCTGCATTGACATCGATTGTCTCGGAAGTATTGGAAACTGTACCGCCCTTTGTAGCAGTATAAGTAACTGTTACTTCCTTAATTTCTACAACTTCTTTTGCAGGTACTTCAGCCGGAACCTCTTCCTCAGTTTTCTCCTCAGCAGGTGTTTCCTGTGCAGGTTCTTCCTGAGCGGGTTCAACCTGAGAAGGATCCTCTGCAGGCTGCTCTTCATTAGGAGTTACCTCTTCTGCAGGAGCTGTTTCCTGTGTCTGCTCTTCTGCAGCAGGCTCAACCTGAGTTGTTTCCTCCTGAGCAGGATCCTCAGTTGCTGCCTCAGTCTGAGGTTCTTCAGATACCTGCTCTGTTGCAGACTCTTCCTGTACAGTTTCTACCTGTGCATGTTCTTCCTGTACAACCTCCTCCTTGGCAGGCTCATCAGCGGTTTCTTCCGCTACCTGCTCATTATTTTGCTCTTCTCCGATACCTTCGGTGAAAAGCGATTCATAATTTTCGTGATTTGTGGAAGTAACTTGCTCTTCAGATGTAGCACGAGCACCGATACTGTTATAGTCAGACCCAAAGGTCGTAACCAGTACCACGAGTGCCAGAAGCATAGCAAGCTTTCTTGCGATGTTTTTACGCATTATGAAATTCCCCCTTCATACTTTTTATGGTAACTTAAAATAATTACACGTAATAATTATACGAAAGATTTTTTCAAGAAAATTCACTAAATTTGAAAAATTTTATGCAAAACTCGTACTTGACAAATACCGGTCTCTATGCATCTGCTCTATTCTCAGTAATATCGAATTGTGCTTATATTTTCAAAAATAAATATATTTATGATAATGAAAAAGCTGCAGATCACTCCGCAGCTTTAAATTCCTTATATTTCCTATACTTTTTAAAATATTATGACTTCTTGAACGCTTTTCATTTTTACGTTCAAGAAGTCATATTCATTTGTCACATTTATTGAATTTTAATAGTTACCCCATCTCAGCAAGCTTCATTTTCTGCTTTGCAACATACATTCTGGCATCAGCACGCTTGAATACCGACTCAACATTTGAATCAGTTTCGGGATCATATTTAACCATTCCCTTGGCGATGTTTATCTTCTCCCACTCGTTTGTTGTCTCCATGTTATGGCGTTCTGCCTCGACATCAAAATCTCTTAGGAGTTTGTAGCAGTTATCATAATCTTCGCCCTGCAGAATGACTACAAATTCGTCTCCTCCTATTCTGAATACAGGACTTCCTTTAAATATCCTGCAGGTAAGTCTGCATGCATTTTGCAGATAAATATTTCCGCGCTCATGGCCATAGGTATCATTGATCTTCTTAAGATTATTGGCATCAAATACGACAATGCCATATTCCTTATCGCCTTCCTGAAGATCCAGCTTTGATGCTGCATCATCATATGCGGTCTTGTTCTTAACCCCGGTAAGTGAATCATGATAAGCAAGTGAATTAAGATCATCAATATGGTGTTTCAAATGATGAACCATTTTTTCCATGGCATGTGTCAGTTCTCCGACCTCATCCTTGGTTTCCTTCGGGAATACCACTTCAAGTTTTCCATCATTGATCTCACGTGCCACACGCGCAAGGCTCTTAAGAGGACTTGTGATTCTGCGGCTCACCATTATGGTAAGGAACAGGAATGTAAACAGTACTAATATAGTAGAAATAATGACTCTTCTCATCAGCTCATTACTCATAGCCAAAATTTCTTTGACAGGAGCTGTGATTATAAGTCTCATACCATTGGACAATGTCCTGTAAGCAAGCTGTTTATCTATACCACCCATGCTATACGCAAGAGGTTCTGAGCCATTGCTCTCACTTTCAAAAGACATGTCGCCTTCAATACCCATATCTTCCATTTTAGTACCGGTATCAAAAAGAGGATTGTAATATACTAATCCTTCATTATCCACAAGGCACGCATATCCGGTCTCATAGCATTTAATAGCCTTTACAGTATCAATCATGCTATAAAAATCTATATCCATTCCGGCAATTCCGATAAGAACCCCATTTTCATAAAGAGGAACTATATAAGATATAAGATATTTTTCAAGATTAGCATTATGATACGGTTCAACCCATGTCGGTCCGCCCTTCCTTACAGGTTCATACCACCAGACAACATGCTCGATATCATCAGGATCATACAAATTGATATCCGTAGGCTGCATGTATGTAAAATCATCATTAACAGAATCCCTTATATATAGAAGGCCGCTGTCAGAAGGCATTATCTCCGGATTGTAATGCACATAGTATGAAACTGTTCCCGGCACATTCGCCGCTATATTGGAAAAAAGATTGGCAAGCTGCACAGTATAGCTATCTCTGTAAGCTTCATCACTGGCAAGCTTTTCAACAGAAAACAGACGCTCGACTGCATAATCCGCCAGAATATTAACAGCCTCCTCAGTGTTGAACAGGATTCTGTCTATATCATTGGTTTCAGTCTCGCAGGTCAGATTTAGAATGCGGGCGGAATCATAGTTTCCCACCTGCCTGAGTGTATAAATAGCCGTACCTCCGACAATAAGCGCTACCATCAGTATTGCTATTGTCGTGAGAAGAGTTATTTTTTCCTGAATCGATTTCATTTTTCCCTCATCTTATTGCTATCCATCATAAAAATAACGAAAACAGCGAGCATTATAATTATCAAGAAACTATAAAGGACAAGTTCAAGCGAATAATCGCCCCGGTTATTCATTTTATCTGATTTTGCCGTTTCTTCGTCTTCAATATCGACTGTGTCCCCTTCATCGGCATTATCAGTTTTAATCCTACTCTCTCCTCCGGCATCCGAATCTGATGTCTCTTCGTCTCTCTTAGCACCAAGAACAGCTTCTTTTTCACTGATTCTGAGCGTACCGGGACGAAGCTCAACGTTAACAAATTTATCAGTAACATTGAGTCCACTCGGATCATAAATTACATAATCTGTTACTATATTATTATTTTCTTCATTATCCTCCGGATACGTAACACTCCCCTCTGCTACCGCCTTATAGGTAAAGCCATCAGGTAATCCCTGAGCGGTAACATCTATCTGTTCAGTAAGTGGTGTGCCATCGAAAATCTTCTCAGCACTTGGTGCAGTAAAAATAACCTTGTTACGATAAACTCCGGAATCCCATGCCATGGCTCTGATACCACTGCATGGTAGCAGAACAACTGCGCAAATCGCAAGCAAAATACGCAGATGCGCAATTGCCCTACTTCCAAACACATTATTATTCATCTATCTCCCCATCACCTTTCGTACGGAAAATAAGACCCCATTTCCGTGACAAAATTTTACAATTTTAATTATACCAATAGTCATCAATCATATTTATACTGAAAATGAACAAAACATTTCAAAATTCGTACTTGACAATTATTATAAATATGCTAATCAATGTTCTCTGTGTGCTATTTTATGATAAAATATATTATGATAACTTCGAATCCCGTAGCAAACATTAGGAAGGAGCTTTTATTCGGTTTCCGAATATTTGTTAGAATTACGGGAGTTACTTGCATCGCAGTAATTCGTGTCATCAATAATGGGTATATTTATCTTTAATATTTGAGGGAGATACATATGAGTAGCTCTGATACTATGAAAATTGCAGTCTGCGACGATGAAATGGCTCAGAGACGTCAGTTACAGTTTCTTATTGAAAAGCATCGTCCCGGAACCGAGATCAATCTATTTGAATCCGGAGAAGCCTTTTTATCTGCTTTCCGTCCGGGTGTTTATGACCTGATATTTATGGATATTCTTATGCCGGGAATGGGCGGAGTGGATGCCACGACTAAAATTCGCAGCATTGACGCATCCGTCCCAATCGTATTTGCAACTTCCAGTCAGGATCACGCCATGGAAGGCTACAAAAATCGCGTAATCCGTTATCTCATGAAGCCCTTTGATCCTATTGAAGTCGGCGAAGTACTTGAGCTTGCCGCGCAGATGAAGGGAGCACAGGGTGGAGTATCCGTACGTATAGGCGGTAAGGATATGACTTTTTCCTTTGAAAAGATATGTTACGTGGAACAAAGCGCTCATACTCTTTATCTGCATATGGCAAACGGAGCAACCCTTCAGCTAACAGGAAAACTGGATGATATCGAAGCTCAGACTCCGGACGATTCCTTTATGAGGTGCCACAAGAGTTATCTTGTAAATCTCGCGCACGTAAAAAGCATCGACAAGGAGCTTCAGGTCTTTGAAATGAAGGATGGAGATTCTGTTCATATCAGAAGGGAAAGCCTTAGAGAGGCAAATAGAATGCTGGCGGATTATGCCATGAGAGATTTATAATTAATGAAGAAATGCCATCCATCGATGGCTAAAAATCATGCAGAATATTTTGATTTTAACAAAAGTAATATGATAATAGGGTCAAGAGGTCATAATACGATTATCCTTGAATAAATCGCATCATGACTTCTTGACCCTTAAAATTTGAGTAAGTAGTAATTCGTATCATCAATATAGAAAAATTTACATAGAACTTTCGTCCATCATACTTATAAGTACATCCACAAGTGCCGGATCAAACTGCTTTCCGCGGTTCTTCTCCAGCTCTTTTTTTATTCTGAGAGGCGGCATAACAGATGCATAGGCCCTTTCGGAAGTCATGGCATCGTAAGCATCCGCTATTCCTATAATCCTTGCCTCTATAGGTATTTCTTCACCGGCAAGACCGTCGGGATATCCCGTTCCGTCGTATCTTTCATGATGCCATCTTGCGCCGGTAGCAAGTCCCGGCATTTCCGATATATTTCTTAAAATCTCATAGCCGATTATAGGATGCTGACGAACAATCTCAGCCTCTTCCTCCGTCAGGATATCAGGCTTCCTAAGGATTTTTTCAGGTATTATCAGTTTCCCTATATCATGAACAAGCCCCATATAATAAATATTCTGCTGCTCCGAATCGCTTTTTCCAAGCCTCCTTGCTATCTCCATGGAGTATTTAGCAACTCTGAGGGACCTGCCGGGATTATTTATATCCCTTGAATCAACCGTATTTGCAAGAGCCATAAGTATCTGAGCGGACAGACCTGTTCCGGAAAACTCACTGAGCTCAGCAATCGCAAGCTCATTTTCACTTGCTTCTTCGTTATTGGATATTCCGGCCTGCCTGTATTCCTTAAAACCTTTTCGCAGGTCCTCGCAAAGAAGTTCATAGTGCTCTTTAAGTGCAGGGTGTTCTTTTCTTACAAGTTCCGTATTTCCTTCCTTAAGCGCATTTTCAAGTCTTAATGCTTCCTCTGATAAAGCATCCGCGCCTATGGTTTTTGCTGTACTTTTAAGAGTATGAACCGAAATAAGATATTCCTCAAAGTCTTCTTTTTGCAGAAGTTCCTCCAGCTCATCTCCCTTTTTATTCTCAGCAAATATTTCAAGCTGTGATAAATAGAACTCTTCATCTCCCATGCAAAAGCCAAGAGCATCAGTCACATTAAGTACCGAAAATATTTCAGCAAGGGTTCGTCTTTTGCGGACTGTCTGTCCTACCCTTTCTTTGTCTTCTTTTTCCTTATTTTCCTTGTTCTCCATATAGAAAAGGTGCTCTAAGGATGCTCTTCTCTCAATAAGCGCCGTTGGCATAATATCTATCAAAAGATCATACAGCTTTTCCGCAACGACAGGTTTTGTCAAATATGCATCAAAGCCAAGCTCCTTAAACCTTTCCTCATCGCCTCTTAGGCCTCCCGCTGTCAGCATGATAACGGGAGCACTTCTGCTAAGTCTCTCTTCTCTCATAATGCTAAGTGTTTCAACACCATCCATTATGGGCATCATGTGATCCATGATAACAAGATCGTATGTCTTCTTTCGAAGCTTCATAAGTGCCTTCTGACCATCAACCGCAGTATCAATACGGGCATCGGTTTTATTCAGGATCTTTAGCAAAAGATCAACATTCATGGCATTATCATCAACCACGAGAACATTTGCCTTGGGCATTATTGGAACTATTATCTCCTCCATGTCTGTCTCAAGGAGCGCAGAATAATCAAACAAACTGCTGATATCCACATCCTCGCCCGGATTTTGCGCAATAAGATTAAGCAGGTTATTAAAAAAAGCAAGCAGGGTCTCGCCCGCACCTTTTATCTTTGCTGCATACTCGGATACCTTTACATCATTTGTGTGTTCCAGGATCAGATTATCAAAACCAAGAATTGAATTAATAGGAGTCCTTATTTCATGGGACATCTGTGACAAAAATTCGCTCTTTGCTTCATTGGCTTCTTCAGCCTTTTTTCTTGCTTCAAGAGCAGCCTTCTCGGCACTTTCCAGTTTCCCGATGGTCCTTTCAAGCCTGTGATAATCCGGTGTCTCAAGCGTAAAAAGAAGTACAAGAAGTGCAACTGATGCAGAAAAGAAAATAAGAACCACATGTTTTAAAACAAACATCTGCACCAGATAAATTGTAATAACTATGAACGTTGCAATAACTATACTGAAAAGCTGAAGTAATGTATAGCTTTTCCTATTCACGCTTACAAAGCCCGCCGCAAGTAGCACATAGTATGCGGGAAGAAGAAATGAGCAGGCCAAATACATCATGCCACGTGTGTAACCATCCTCAAGGGTATAAGCAAATACATTTCCGGTATAAACATTCTGAACCAGTAGGAAACACTGCCCGATTATTACCGCAAGATTTATCTTGTATAAGAGTGTATCCTTAATACCAACATTGGCACAGGCTACTATGTACTCAGCATAGGAATTTGCGGCAACTGTTGCCGAAAGAATATTAAAAGCATGTGCGGTATAATGTCCTGCAGGCGGCACATAAACCGCATACATTTCAACCAGAACCGTTGCAACTTCAATCATTGTCGCAGCAGTAAGAAAATACGCAAAGCGCCTGAACGCCTTGGTAGTTCTGTAGGAATCCGTATAGGTCAGCTTCAGAAAAACGCAAATTATAATATCATATAAAATCGCTGATAAACCAAAGGACAAATTATGTAACAGCATCTTTCTCCCTCATCCCCTATCAGGCATACATACTGATTGCAGCCTGTAACATATTGAATTCGACAGGCTTCTCAATATAATTTGAAAAACCGCTGTCTTTTAAAAAGCTTTTTTCAAAATCGCTCTCTCTTCCGAGCACAATAGCGTTAGTGTCGGCATTACCCGAAGGATTCCCACTGATTATCATCTTCATCAGTTCGTCACCCTGCCCATCCAGCAGATAATAGTCAACAATAATAAGGTCATATTTTTCAGCTTCCAGCTTTTTTATTGCATCCGCAAAGCCCTTCGCTTCTTCTGCTTTCACGTTATCTATTCGACGGGTAAGCTCTTTAAGATACATTCTTTCTATGTCGGAATCATCAACAATAAGTATTTTTTTATTCACCGGTCTCCACCTGTAGCCTCTCGTATAGTGCATTTGCTATATCGTTTCGTTCCTGCGCAAAAGCCCCTATTCTCTCACGAAGAAGATTGAACTCCCTCTTTTTACATAAGCTCTCGAGCCTTTCCGCCATTTTAACCAGCTTATCAGCACCAATGAGCTCAGCCTTATCTCTCTCAGATCTTATAAGAGCCATGCACTTATTGTAATCCGAAGTCCTTATAGCAAGTGAAATATCACTGCCGACTTCCTCTTCCGAGTACTCCATGAGTATCTTCTTGTACAGCTTGATATCATGAAGTGTATATTCTCTGGCATCCGCAACCCTTACCATAGGAAGCTTTTCCTGTAAATTCTCCCAGAAACTGACATCCATATCACCGCTAATCTTTGAATTATTAACAGAAAGAAATTTCTCAAGTATATCCGTAACCTTATCCTCAGAAAAAGGTTTGGTCAGATATGCGGCAAAGCCTTCCTTTAAATACTTCTCCTCTTCCCCGACAACAGCGTTTGCTGTCAGCATAATGACAGGTGTATTGTCACAGAGCTTTTCATCTCTAAGTTGCCTGAAGGCTGCTATTCCGTCTAGTACAGGCATCAGATGGTCCATGAAAATAATGTCATAGCGAAACTTTCTGACCTGCATGATAGCCTGCTGCCCATCAGAAGCCGTATCAACCGTAAATCCCATAGGTGCCAGAATCCTTACCAGAAGATCCAGGTTTAACGGAGTATCATCAACCACAAGAATTCTCATATCGGAGGCACCTATGATTCCTCTTCTGCCAACCTGCTCTTCCGGCCCAAGAAACTCATTTTCATCAACCTTATCTATGAGGTCAGCCATGGAAGGAAGTCTTCTTGGACCATTTTCCCCTGTCTCTTCAGAAACATAATTCAGTACATTTTCAAAGAAGGTAAGAAGTCTCTTGGCGGATATTTTCACACGTCTTGTATACTCCTTGGTGGCTTCCTCATTTGTATCTGCAAGTATCAGATTCGAATAACCCATAATAGCATTCACAGGTGTTCTGATATCATTCGACATCTGAGCAAGAAATCTTGTTTTTGCATGACTCGCCTCAGTCGCTCTTATGCTTGATGCTTCTAGTTCTCTCTTTGATATGGAAAGCTCCTCAAGAGTTTTGGTAAGCTTTACATAGTCGGGTGTTTCAAGTGTAAGGAAAATTACAAGTATAGCGATTGAAGCAGCAAAAAAAGTTACCAGAAGGTCCCTGTAGAAAAACATCTGAAGCGAGTACAGTGTGACCATAAATCCAAAGGTTGCCGCAAGTGCATACTTCATTTTTCTGGCATAGCTCTCACCATGACTTAGAATAAATACGCCTCCGCTCATGATGTAATACAGCGGATATGCATAGACAACAAGAGTAAACAGAGGGCCTGATATCATATGTCTGTCCGGAGAATATGAAAATACCGTTCCAGTAAAAAAATTCTGAATGAGAATGGCTGAATATATCAGCAAAAGTACCCTGTTTATAAAGGCTCCCGTAGTCTGATAATACTCTTCACCAACATATGAAATAACGTATCTTACAAACTGATACGCTCCGAATGTTGCCAAAGCGTAGTTTAATGTATTAATGGCATACATCGAAACAGGTGGAAGAACAGACTCATAGGCCAGCATGACCGCATCAACTACGTCGATGATCGTACCAAAGAACACAAGATATGACAGAAGCTTAAACTCTCTGTTCACTCTCGTATTATCCGTATATCTGATTTGGAAAAATACGCACAATATAAAGTCCAGCGGGATTACCGCCAACTCGAGAAAGATGTTGAATTTCAATTTACCTGCTCCCTTTGTGCCAGAATATTGAGTGCCTCCTGCAGCTTTTCATCCGTCGCAAGAAGCGGAGTATCTGAAGATCTTTTTCTTATATAATCATTAATCTTATTACTGTTTCTGATTATTTTTTCATGAGGAAGATACTTTGAAAGTATTGTTTCCAATTCCTTGTATACTATAGGTTTCAGGAGATAATCCGAAAAACCGAGTTTTTTATATTCACTCTGCACATCCTGAAGTACACCTGCTGTCAATGCTATAACAGGTGTAGCAGAGTTATGTGTGCGCTCTTTTGCCCCATCTTTATTGCCACCTTGTTTATCTTTGTTCTTAGCCTTTTCCTGAACTCTGCGATGAAGCATCATATTGGAACGGCGACTTTCTTTTCCACCTAAGTCATTTTTTGACTCACCGCGAAATCTTTTTATCATATCTTTGCTTCTAATTTCCGGAAGGTTTAGATCAAGGAATATAAGATCATAATCATTGTTCTTGGCAAATTCCAGAGCTGTTGCTGCAGACATTGCAGAATCAACCTGAATTCCCGTACCGTTAAGAAGTCCTTCCATAACCGCAAGATTGAGTTCCGCATCATCAGCAACAAGCACTCTCGCCTCAGGTGCCTTGAAGCTGATCTCAAAATGGGTCTTATCAATGACGTTACGAGCATAGCCCTGGGCAAAATCTCCGATGGATTCAGGACCTGCAACTCTCTGTTTTATGGAAAAGTGGAAATTACTTCCCTCTCCGTAAATACTCTCCACCTGCAATTCCGAGTCCATGAGAGAAAGTATCTTTCTTACAATTGAAATGCCAAGTCCGCTTCCCTCTATGCTTCCAAGCCTGTCCTCATCGATTCTCTCAAAAGGCTCATAGAGTTTTTTTATGTCCTCTTCCTTTATACCTATTCCGGTATCTCTTACCGCAACCTTAAGGAGAATGGTATCCTTACTTAAGCTTTCAAAATCAACGGAAAAGTCTATCTCACCTTCCTGCGTATATTTCACGGCATTCGTAAGAATATTGGCCATACATTGTTTCAGCCTGTTTGCGTCCCCGTAAAGTCTCCTTGGCGCATTTTTGTTTATGAATCCCTTTAACTCAAGCCCT
Source organism: Butyrivibrio sp. AE3004 (assembly GCF_000703165.1). Lineage (NCBI taxonomy): Bacteria > Bacillati > Bacillota > Clostridia > Lachnospirales > Lachnospiraceae > Butyrivibrio > Butyrivibrio sp. AE3004. Next base: position 407,254 of record NZ_JNLQ01000002.1, on the reverse strand, counting down.
TTAGCAAGTGCTCTTGGACGTATAAGGCTCATCATATCCTCAATCACAGTACCAAGGTCATATTCTGAAACAAAGAGCTCCATTTTCCCCGCTTCAATTCTCGAATAATCCAGCGAGTCGTTTATTAGTGCCAAAAGAGTGTTACCGGCAGACCTTATGTTATAAGCATACTGCCTTAGTGCAGGATCGTTGTACTCCCTAAGTATCAGCTCATCATAGCCAAGGATTGCATTGATAGGTGTCCTTATCTCATGTGCCATATTTGCAAAATATTCCATTCTGCGTTTGGCGTCCTCTTCATCAATCTGTTTTTGCTTACGAAGTGTCTCATAAGCACTGTCCCTCTGACTGGTCATGTAGGTGTAACCCGCCAGGACCAGAAAAAGGGAGAAAACAAGCGTAAAGAACAATACCCATAAGATCTCCCATCTGTAAGCTATAGCTACTCCGCCCAGAAAGAGGCTTACGAGCATCAGGGTCACATATCCTATGAACTTTACTCTATATGCTATATTTTTCATTATTTATGCAAAATCCACTCTTTAATATATTTGTTGTCTGCTGTCAGATTTCATATAAAGCGGAATACTTTTCCTCCAGATAATCGAGGAAATCATCGGCAGTAAAATCTCTTCCGGTTATGTCTCTTATCCAATCAGAAGGTGAAAGCCTGTCTGCTTTCTTAAATACATTCTCCTTCATCCAGTTATTTATGGTATCAAAGTCTCCGTTTAACACTGACTTATCTATATCTATCTCGTTCTTCATGCGGTTGTAATACATGGCATTGTACATATTTCCCATTGAATATGTCGGGAAATAGCCAAAGCCTGATGACCAGTGAACATCCTGAAGAACACCCTCTCTGTCATTTTCCGGAGATACCCCAAGATACTCCTCATATTTTTCCTTCCATCTGCGTGGAATATCGTTTATATCTATATCTCCGTTTATGATTTCCTTTTCAATCTCGTATCTGATTATGATATGAAAAGTATAGGTGAATTCATCAGACTCCGTACGGATAAGCGAAGGCTGCACCACATTTATAGCCTCGTAAAACTCTTCCTCGGATACTCCCTCCATAGCCTCAGGGAATATTTCACAGGTCTTGGGATATATAAGTTTTATAAAGCTTCTTGATCTGCCTATTCTGTTCTCATACATTCTTGATACCGACTCGTGCATACCAAGAGTTTTTCCGCCCTCTATGAAATGGTCATAATTTTCCTCAGGCTGAAGCATTTCAAACAGAGCGTGTCCGCCCTCATGTATGATTGAATACATACTTGCGGCAAAATCGGTCGGATAATAATGTGTCGTGATACGGATATCATTTCTGCCCATCCAGTCTGTGAATGGATGCTCGGAGGTTGAATATGCACCTCTTGTAAGATCGTAGCCAATGACGTCTATAAGATATTCCGTCATCCTTCTCTGCTGCTCTTCCGTAACCTCCTTATGCATGAAGTCGGTACGTATCTTCTTTTTGCTGCCCATTATTTTCTTAAGAAGAGGTACCAGTCTCTCTTTACAATGCTCAAAGCATTCATCAAGCTCTTCGATGGTAATTCCTCTTTCATAATCGCCTATGAGCTGCCCGATAACATAATTCTTGTCCGAAGGATCAAGGCTCTTTGCATCCTTGCCCAAATCCTCTACATCAGCAGGATCGCGGAGTTTTATCATCTCTATGTTGGCATCTCTTACTTTTTTAAGAGATTCTGAAAACATGGAAAAATCCGAATTCTTTCTTGCAGCAGACCAGTCAACAAAAGCCTTGTTCATTATCCTTGAAAATTCAAGCTGTTTCGCTGCCGTTATATTTTTAGTCTTTGCGTAAGCCCTGTGGAGCTGCTCTGCAAGAACTCTGTCAAATTCTTCAAGCTCATCTTTGTGTGTGTAAAGATACTCAGCATCATCTATAAAAACCGGATCCTTTTGAAGCTTAAAGACCTGATTCTGCAAAAAGGCAGTAATCTCACCCTGCTCCTCCATTCCTTTTTCAGGGCAGATTGTCTCCTGATCATATGTCAAAATGCGGCTGGCATGCGAATACATCTCCGCCTCCCTAAGCACAGCCTGTACATGTTCAAGTTTCTTTTTTATTTCTGCATTCATTTTCTGATAATCCTTTCGATTTATTTTTTGGTATCAGTCTGTTATCCTGTACCCTTTCTCCTCAAGAACCTCCAACGCCTTGTCAAAATCACTGTTCTTTACAAGTATATAATCAGTATTATAGGTAGATATCGCAAAAACACCTATGTTATTCTTTGCAAGTGCCGAAGAGATTTTTGCCAAAATTCCAATAAGTGTAAAGTCAAGCTTCCCCTCTATTCTGAAAGCACGAAAACCATCGCTTCTCTCGGTTGTGTTTCCGGGAACATCACAGGTCCTGCAGACAACAGATATCTCTTCATCCGTCTTACTTACAAACATGAAATCCCTGCTAAGATCTGTCTGTTCAAGATTTTCCACCTTACATACCGAAAAATCACTGTCTATCTTTTTTAATTCCATGATTAAATCTCCTCATCTAAATGCAAGTTTTTTATCTGACCAAATGCTGTCGGATGTCCGTTTTTTGGTGATAAAAATCTAAGTATATTCTACCACAATTATGCGCTATAGTTATATATGAGCGCTGCTTAGAATACCTATGCCAACCGATAACTTAACTAAAAAGGATATGGATGGTATTATGGTGGTATAGATTCCTGTTTTCCTTCAGAAAAACGGTATCCGTTTGATAGCAAAATTACTGAATGCAATTATGAAAAATTCATTCGGGAATCCAAAATTACAGAAAAAAAGAGAAGTGAAATGTCGAATTCAAAGCTAAAAATATGCATGATAGTCCAGGATCCCAATGTAAAAGGCGGAATTGCCGCAGTCACAAGCGGTTACTATAATAGTCGCCTTGAAAAGGATTTTGATATAACTTACGTTGAATCCTACCGTGACGGGGGAAAATTTTCAAAACTCATAAAGGCTCTTAAAGCCTATCGGGAATTCCGAAAAGTCCTAAAAACCAACAGACCGGATGTAGTCCATGTTCACTCTTCCTTCGGTCCCAGTTTTTTCAGAAAATATCCCATAATTCATATGGCCCACAAGGCAGGAATCCCTATTGTTAACCATATTCACGGTTCTGCCCTCGATGAGCTCTACACAAATGCACCAGCCTGGAAAAAAAGGATGGTAGAAAAGAGCTATGGAGAATGCACCAGACTTATTGTTTTATCTGAGGATTGGAAAAAGAAAATATCAGCAATAGTGCCTGCAGACAAAATAGAAGTTATTCCAAATTACAGCGTGATTGTTCCCGAGATGATCTCTGATAAAGTGATGCAGGAACGTTTTGAGAAAAAACAAATATTATATCTTGGACGCTTTGATGATCTTAAAGGGGTCGTTGATATCCCTGCAATAGCAGATATAGTAAAGAAAGAATTTCCAGAAGCCAGATTTGTACTTGGCGGAACGGGTGAAACACAGCCTACTGAAAATGAAATAAAAAGACTGCATTTGGAAGATACAGTCATACTCCCGGGTTGGATAAGAGGCGATGAAAAGATAAAGCTTTTAAAAGAAAGTTCTATCTTCCTTCTCCCCTCTCACATGGAAGCAATGCCCATGTCCATTCTTGAAGCTATGGGCTATGCACTTCCTATCGTATCCTGTGAGGTCGGAGGAATTCCACGTGTTGTATCCAAAGATATAAACGGAAAACTATATAAACCCAAGGATGTTACCGGAATGGCTTCGGGAATAATTTCCTATTTCTCCGACAAAGCATCCTGGGAAGAAGCAAGCAGGCAGAGCCTTAAGCTCGCCGATGAAGGTTACAGCTTTGATTCGCATATCGATAAAATCGAAAAAATCTATCGTGAGGTTTCCTTTAGTACATCATTTGCGAAATAACTATCGAAGTATATTTGCATAAAAACGCAGGCTGGCAACTATAGCCAGCCTCAAAACAATCCGTTCAGAAATGTGCCCAAAACAAACATTTCAGAATGGATAGCTTCAAGACCTGTCAGTTTAAGCAGCACTCCTTTTTCAGATCTTTCGTGCACTTATCATAAACATTCTGTCCGGTATGTAGAATTCATCCTTCTCTGAAAAAATCCTGTCGGCAAAATCAATATCCGTCATCACGTCCGCATATCCCAGACGTTCTAAGATTTCCCTATCCCACTCGGGTCTGTCCAGGGCGCTTATTGTAAGCATATGATAAATCTCATGGCACTCATCCTTTAATTTATCGCTGATATTTCTGTGCGCCAGATTTTCCATTGTTTTTAAATTGTGCGCTCCTTTTGCATACTCAGCATCAAAATTAAGAAGAAGACCACCTTTTTTCAGAACCCTTTTCCACTCCCTGTATGCTTCAACAGGATGAGGGAGTGTCCAGGTAAGATTTCTTGTGATCACCATATCAAAGCTCTCATCAGGAAACTCCGGATTTTCCGCATCCATCTTGAGAGCACTAACCTTCCGAGAAAACGGACCATTCATTTCAATAAGCCTGTTTGCTTCATCTATCATCTTTAAAGTAAGATCAATTCCTGTAACTTCATAGCCTTCCTTGCCAAGAAGAACCGAAAAATAACCTGCTCCGCAGCCTACATCCAAAATCTTAATTTCTTTGTTTCCGGCACCGAATACCTCATCCATCTTTAACTTTATCTCACCAAGCCATTTACCGGCTTTTGGACTTTTAAGCTCATGCTGTCTCTGTTCAAAAAAGCTCTCCGCTCTCTCTGTCCAGTAGCCAGTGACTCTGTCTTTTATATCATCTGATTCTTCCTCAAAAGGAATATATTTTATCTCACTCATTTATAAAACAACCTTTACCATAAACATAGGAGTGGAAGCATAGTTTACCTTCTCCTTTTCGGAATAGACCCTGTCCCCGATATCATTAAAGCCCGTAACCGACTTCACCCTGTTTTTTCTGAAATAATCAACATCCCATCTTGGTCTGTCGACTCCTGTAAGTGGCATCCTGTCAGCAATGGCTTCCATTACGTCAAAGTTTTTCCCTATATTGTAATCACCAAAGCCTTTTTCCTTTACACTGATCCTGTCTCTTTCATACTCCGCTTTTTTATCCTCATCACGAAGATATGCATACCAGTTGGCATCAAAAATCAGCATAAGCCCGCCACTTTTTAATACTCTCATCCATTCGCTGTAAGCCTTTTGAGGATCAGGAAGATTCCATGTAAGATTCCTTGAAAAAACAACATCAAAGCTGTCATCCTCAAAGCTCAGCTCCATCGCGTTTTCAGTTCTAAAGCATATTTTGTCCGCAAGCTCGCCCGCGTTTTTCCTGGCTTCCTTCAGCATGGTTTTTGCAAAGTCAGCTGCAGTAACATTATACCCAAGCTCAGATAGAATAATAGAGATAAAACCCGGTCCTGCACCGATATCAAGTATCTTAACATTCCCTCTTTCCTTGGGCGTTATGCCAAAATGATTCCTGATTTCTTCATCAAGAAGCACTGACCAGTTTTTTCTCTGAACACCGCAAAGCTCTTCCTGATTAACCTCAGAATATCCCTCAGCTCTGTCTATCCAATAATCATGGTTAGTTATGTTCAGGGATTTTATATTATTAAACATTACTTTTCACCTCGTCTGTAGTCGCATGTTTTTATCTGCTCACGCCAAACTCTGCTTTTTGGCACTGTCGATCAAAAGTTTCGTATATTCATCCCGTGGATTTTGTATAACCCGGACAGTATCTCCCTGCTCCACACATCTGCCATCTTTCATCACCATTATCCTGTCACAGATCATGCTGACAAGGGCAATATCATGTGAAATAAATATTGCAGATAACCCGTCATCTATTTTAAGCTTTTGCAAAAGTTCTATTACTCTCGCCTGAGTTGAAACATCGAGTGCACTGGAAATCTCGTCGCACAAGAGTATTCTTGCTTCGGAGTAAAAAGCCCTTGCAATTGACATTCTCTGGCACTGACCGCCCGAAAGCTCGGAAGCTTTTGCGGATAAAAATCTTTCTTCAAGTCCGACCATTTTGAGGAGTCCCAAAATCTCCTCCCTGTCCTTCTTACCTCTTCCGTTTTCAAGAATTGCCTTTTCCATTGTCATCCTTGGATCAAATGAACTCTTGGCATTCTGGAAAATCACCTGCAAAAACTCACCGGTATCTGCAGGCCCCTTGCCTGTGTATTCACTCCCTTTGTAAAAAAGACTGCCACTATCGGGCCTTATCATACCTGATATTATTCTAAAAAGAGTACTTTTCCCCGAGCCACTTTCACCGACAACTCCGAGTACCTCTCCCTCTCCGAGTACAAAGCTGACATCCTTAAGGGCATCCGTCACTCCCGCTCTATCCCTAAAGCTCTTGCTTAAGTTTTTTCCTTCAAGTAAAACCATAGATTAAACCACTTTCAGTTTCGGGACATTCCGTAAGAGTCCCTTTGTATACTCATGGCGGGGATTTCTAAGTACTTCTCCCGCCTTACCATCTTCAACAATTTGCCCATTATTCATAATGGCTATCCTGTCACCGATATTTGCCGCAATACCAAGATTATGTGTTACAAAAACAATTGTCACATCCAGTTCTTTTTTAAGACGAAGAAGCTCTTCGGTAACAGCTATCGCCGTTGATACATCCAGCGCACTGGTAATCTCATCACAAAGAAGAAGCTCCGGATCTAAAATAAGAGATGCGGCAATTGCTATTCTCTGGTTCATGCCGCCGCTCATCTCATAGGGGTGGCTCTTTAATATTTTCTCTGTATCCTTAAGCCCCAGTGTTGTAAAAATATGTTCAAGCTTATCCTTGTCAAATTTCATCCCGTGACTCTTTAATGTTTCCTTAAACTGCACATCAAATGTACGAAGCGGATTAAAGGCACCCTCCGGATTTTGCTGTATAAGTCCGATTTTCTTTCCAAGAAGGTTATTCCCTTTCTTTTTCCCTGAAAGAGAACCATTCGAGATGCATTCTCCGTTAAAGCTTATACTTCCTTTTGCGAGTTTAACTCTATCATCTTTACAGATGGCACGAATCAAAGTGGATTTTCCCGAGCCACTCTCTCCCACTACGCAAAGCACCTCACCTTTTCTTACGTCAAGATTTATATCCTGTAAAATAATGCGGTCCTCATATAAGGCGCTAAGGTTATCAATTTCAAGAAGTCTGTTCTCCATCCCTTACGCCTCCCTATAATCCATTACCACATCACCAAGATAGTTAAAAACTATTATCGTTATAACTGTTGCAAGTGACGGAAATATCACAGCCCATGGAGCAATCTGTATATAAGCCCTCGCCTCACTTATCATTGATCCCCATTCAGCTTTCGGAGGAATAACACCGAGTCCAAGGAATGATAATCCCGACAGGCCTATCATAGTGGTTCCTATCTGTGTAAGTGTATTTGTAAGTACCGGTCCCAGAAGTCCCGGAAATACATGAACCATTATTATATATAAATCTGTCTTTCCTGCAAACCTTGCTGCCTCAATATAGGCCTCATTTTTTATGGAAAAGGTATGGCTTCTTGAAAGTCTGGCAAAGCTGACCCACATAGTTATGCCAAGAGCTATCATTGCGCCGGTCATACCTGCATTTAATATTCCCGCTACAGCTATTGCTATTACCATCTGTGGAAAAGCCAGCATAATATCGGCAAGTCTCATCAAAGCCATGTCAAGAATACCGCCGTAATATCCACAAAGCATTCCCAGTACCGTTCCTATCACAAAGGAAATAAATACCAGAATAAAGGTTGCTGCTATGGTTGTTCTTCCACCGTATAAAACCCTTGAAAACACGCATCTTCCAAGATTATCCGTACCAAAAGGATATGCAGCACAAGGAGCCATTCTTATGGAAGACGCAGAGGTCTGATACGGGTCATTCGGAGCAAGTATTGCTGCAAACACCGCCGAAAGGATGATAAGCAGAGCAAGAGTACCGACAATTATAAGTCTGTTTCTATTCTTAATTTTGTTTTTATTTTTACTATTTTTCATATATTAGTCCTGGGATCAAGCATTCTTCCTATGATATCCGATAGCTGATTTATCAGCACATATATTGTTCCCATAATAACTACAAATCCCATTATCACAGGATAATCTCTCGCTGTTATCGAGTCCATGACAAGCTTTCCGATTCCGGGCCATCTGAAAATAGTCTCTATAACAACGCTTCCGCCCATGAGAGTTCCTATCTGGAGGGCAATGATCGTAAAAATATGTCCGAGGGAATTTCTAAGTACATTAAAGACAATATATCTCTTTTTTACTCCCCTTCCCTTCATTCCGATCACATAATCTTCCTTTAACTGTTCCAAAAACTCGGCTCTCATCTGCCTTATAAATCTCCCTGTCATGGGTATTGAAAGAGAAAGAACAGGCATGAAAAGCCCCTTTAAGTCCCCTGCCGCAATAACCGGAAAGACTTTAATCTTAATACATAAAAAGTACATAAGAAGAACAGATATCAGGAAGTTTGGAAGTGAGTTTCCGATAAATGACAAAAGCTTTATGACATTATCTGATATTTTGTTTTTCCTAAGAGCCGATACTATCGAAAAAAGGAAAGAAACAGCAAGCGATAGCAAAAGACTTGCCGACGCCAGTATAGTTGTGTTTTTGAGTCCCGTAAAAAGCTTTGGTGCCACAGGCATGTCATCCTTAAATGACACACCGAAATCACCTCTGATAACGCATACAAGCCACTCCCCGTATCTTACGAGGAATGGCTTTAAAAGACCTAGTCTTTGTCTTTCCGCATCGAGCACTTCCTTGGTCACCGCAACTCCCTGTGAAGTAAGTCTCTTTTCAGCAGGATCTCCCGGTGAGAGGTATAGAAGTGCAAATACGAAAAAGCTTAGTATAACAAGTATTAACGCTAAACCGACAATTTTTTTAATCGCCTTTTTTATCATTGAATTTCTGTCTCCGCATCAATTCCGTAGAAATCGAATGGAATATTCTCTGCAAAACCTGAGACACCGGGACGAAGTACAGTAGTATTATTAAACAGTCCCACATATCCGAAAGCATTATCATCTATTGCAATCTGTACGATCTCGTTTGCAAGTTCTGCTCTCTTAGCTGTATCTGTCTCATATTTAAGCTCTCCGATGAGTTCTTCGCAGTGTTCATCATCAAAGCCGCCGCAATCATAGTAAGCGCCATCCTTCAGTGTAGACTCGATGAAATACAAGGGATCTCCGGACTTATCTGCAATCATGCAGTAAAGCGCAAGATCAAAATCACTGTTTGCAATATATGTTGAGTCGGGATCTTCTTCAACTCCGAGAACAGAATCAATTCCAACCGCCTTTAACTGTTCCTGTATAAGAAGTGCAAGAGTATCGAGAGATCTTGCCGCATAGTACTTGATATTTATCGAAAGCTTCTGACCGTCTTTTTCATAAATACCATCACTTCCAAGTGTATAGCCGTCAGCCTCAAGTAATTCCTTTGCCTTATCAGTATCAACTGCAGGTACAGTAACTTTTCCATACACCGCATTTGTGCTGAAAGGTCCGACTGCCGGTGAAACGGTACCTGACAGGTATTCTGCTATTTTATCCTTATCAACCGTAAGATTGATTGCTTCTCTTACAGCATCATCAAGGGTGTTCTCATTTAAAATATAGAACTGAAGTCTTGCCCCCGGAATAGAAACAACATTGTAATTTTCAGGTTCCTGTTCATAAACCGAAAGAGCTGCTGAGGATACACTGTTGTAGCAGTCAATTTCACCGCTCTGCATAGCAAGAAGCTTAGGATCATCCTCCTGCATGTAATAGAAGATTGCTCCGTCAAGCTTAACATCTCCGCCCCAATAATTGTCGTTCTTTGCAACTTCCACATCACCCTCGGGCTGGAATTTTGTTATTACAAAGGGTCCTGTGCAAACAGGATCATTATCAAAATCTGTTGTGGAATCAAGATCGATCATTCCAAGCTCAGGACTTGCAAGATCGTTTTTAAGTGTAGGGTATACTTCCTTTGTATCTATTGTCAGTGTTTTGTCATCAACTGCTGCCATGTCAAAATCTGCCAAATAAGAGAAGCGCTCATTAACTTCTGCTACTCTTTGAAGATTCTTTATAACCATTTCAGCTGTAAGTGGATTGTTGTTTGAAAATGCCACTCCATCATTAAGAGTTATTGTCCAGACGCTGCCCTCTACAGAAGCATCCTTAGCAAGACAGGGTGCAGCCTCCATACTTTCATTCATTTTAAAAAGTGCTTCGGAAACACCGTATATTGATGTATACCAGCCGTAATATTCCTTATGAACATCAAGACTAGGGTACGCAAAGGATGCAGCAGTCTTTAAAATCTTTGTTCCCTCTGATTTTTCACTGTCTTCTGCAGCATCTGCATTAGCATCACCCTCAGAGCCTTCAGTACCGTTTTCTGTGCTTTCATCATTCTTAGAGTTATCCGCAGTCTCAGTCTGAGCAGTATCATTACCTGTTCCATTATCAGCAGTACTGCCGCCGCATCCCACAGCAGTTATAACAAGAGCTGCCGTAAGAATAGTTGCCAAAACTTTCTTTTTCATAATAATCTCTCCTATAAGTTAATAATCTATAGCAAATAAGAGTTTATATTAATTCAAATACATTTTTAAGCCCCCCGGGGGGTTATAAACAGCGCCTTTCTATAAAAAACAATTTATCGTTTTTTTAGAAAGGCTTCATCTCCACATTAGGTTAAAACAGTATAATTAAAGTGAATCTTTGTGTCCTGTTGAATTTTTGAAATTGATATTTGATTATTTACATAGTCTTTTATGAAAGGAATTTGCATATATGGAAGACAATCTTGCACTGATAACACTTGAATCCTTTGCTAACCAGACTAAGCGTGTAAACGAGATTTTATGTAAATGGCGAGGTCATGATAATTATCTTATAGATATCTCCTGCCCGAGATTTGGCAGCGGTGAAGCAAAATGTGTGCTTGAAGAAAGCGTTCGGGAAAAAGACCTTTATATATTTGTAGATGTCTGTAACAATTCCATCACCTACAAGATGGACGGCGAGCCCAATCGTATGTCTCCCGATGACCATTACCAGGATTTGAAAAGAGTGATTGCCGCATGCAACGGAAAAGCAAAAAGGATTACGGTCATCATGCCTTTTTTATATGAAGGAAGGCAGCATAGAAAAACAGCAAGAGAATCCCTTGACTGCGCAATTATGCTAAAAGAACTGGAATTCCTTGGTGTTGACAACCTCGTAACCTTTGACGCACATGATCCCAGAATGCAAAATGTTCTTCCTCTTAGAGGAATTGAAAACATCTCACCCGCCCTGCAATTCACTCAGGCTCTTCTTGCGGAATACGAGGATTTAAAAATTGACTCCGAAAACCTTATGTTCATAGCTCCTGACGAAGGTGCAACAGAAAGAGCCATTTTCCTTGCCACCCTGTTTGGCGTTAATATGGGGATGTTCTACAAAAGAAGGGATTACTCCCACGTAGTAAACGGATCAAATCCTATCATAGCCCATGAATTCTGTGGTGGTAACCTTGATGGTATTGATACCATTGTGACAGATGATATGATCGCTTCCGGCGGAAGCATGATAGATGTATGTAAACAGTTAAAGAGCCGCGGAGCAAGAAGAATATTTATTTTCTCAACCTTTGGTCTGTTTTTGAACGGCTTTGATAAATTCGACAAAGCCTATGAAGAAGGTCTGTTTACAAGAATTTTTACAACCAATCTTGTATATCAGAAGCCTGCTCTTTTGGAAAGAGATTATTATTTCAGTATAAATATGAACAGGTACATTGCTGCTATCATCGATACTCTCAACAATCATGGATCGATGCAGGTTCTGGCAAAACCCGAAAACAGGATTCGGGATACTATCAGAAAATATAAGAATGAGGTGTAAGGGAAATCCCCTTACACCTCATTTTTTAACGCCTTTTTATTATGTAAGGACAAAAGTAAATTTTGCCCCTTACTAATGATATGAATTTAGATTATTTTGTAACCTTCTGCATTTTTCCCTTAAGCCCCTTTGATTTTAAGAGCTTTTTATATGAACCCACTTTACTCTTCGGAACCTTGACCTTTGCTTCGGGATGGATATTTTTGAAAGCATTTTTACCGACAGATTTCTTTGTAAGTCCGGTAGTTTTTATTCTTATGCTCTTTAAGTTTCTGCACTTATAAAAAGCATTCTTACCAACCTTACTTACGTTTTCTCCAATCGTTACTTTCTTTAGCTCTGCACTTCCGCCGAAAGCATTTGCAGCAATTTCGGTTACTCTGTATTCGAGGCCGTCATCAAATATTGATAAAGGAATCGTTGCATTCTTCACATATCTGGACTTTGGTTCCGCAAAGGTTACGGTCAGATCGTCATCACTCACGGATGTAATAATGTAGGTATTACCCGCATCTATTATCTTGTCACCAACCTTATGCCTTTGAGCTGCATTTACCGTATCCGGTACCTCAACAATAACGCTGCCTTTTGATGATGAAGATGATGAGCTGTTATTATCCTTGTTGTCCTTTTTTACTTTATCCTTTGCTTTATCAACTAAATCCGAGGCATCTTCCTTGGGATTGATTTCCGAATCCTCATGCTTCTTTATTATGAAGTCCTTTATGGCTTTTCCGGTAAAATTGGAACTCTTTGCTGTTACAATGACTTTTGCCACACCGGGCTCAATGTTGTCCTTATAAGTAACTTCGTAATCCACATTCTCGGTAAGTACTCTGTCACCCAGCTCAACAGTAACCTTCGGTTTCTTCTCCGTTCCGTCGTATACATATTTGTTTTCGCTGAGAGTTATCATATCAGCAGATATAAGTCTCTGCTCAATCTTGAAGTCATCTTTTATCTCAGCAACTTCACTGCCTGCCGTGATACCAACTACCGCATCATATTCTCCGCAATTACTTGCTTCTTCATCTGACAGTGCCTTTGAATCGTTATGCTGTTTATAAACAACTTCACTTACTACAATGTTATCCGGAAAGCCTTCCGATTTCTCTACTTCAACCTCTGCAACTTTTCCGTCGTAAACCTTTGACTTGGCATCAAGCGAAACCGTATATTTTACAGAGCATTCCGTGCAGGCAATAATCGCAACCTTATCAGCAGCAGTTGTCACCTTATCTCCCTTGGACTCGGTTATCTTCCAGGTATGTTCGTGCTTTGTCTTATCAAGATCAAAATGCCTGGGAACACTTGCGTAGTCTGTTTCATTTGCCCCTCCAAGCTTTTCGCTTATAAGGTACGGGTAATAATTTTTACATCCTGCAGGAAGAGTGAAGCTTGCATTTACTCTTGTATACTGCGGTGTAGGCGTTCCTTCTGCCTTACTTGTCACAGTAAGCGGAATATATTTAAATTCGGATTGCGCTGTAACGGTTTTTCCGGCTTCGTACTCGTTTTTAAGAAGAAGAACGGAAAAGCTGATAGTATCATCAAGCTTGGTTGAAGGATACTCAAAGGTAATGTCTACCTTATCCCCTGAGGGTGTACCTTCAATGTTCCCGGGACGGAGCATATCGTCATCAACAACCGTAAGCTTATACTCATTAGTCGAACCGGACACTTTTGATGTGAAAAGTATGGATGAAAGACTGATATTAAAGGCAGGACTTACGCCTTCTGAATATGTAATCCTTTCATTTCCGATTTTTCCGATTTTATCTACGTAGTAGCATTTGTCAGGCGCCTTTGGCAATAAGCTGTCATCCTGAAGTCTGAGCCACCAGGAGCCCTTCCTGTAAGTACTGTCCAGAGAAGTCTTTATCCTGTAATCGGATAAAGCAGTGCTGTTTACATAGCCATAAGAAGCATTTGTTGCCTCCTTTGGATCAAGTGCAAAAATCTTTTTCCCTGTAAGCTTTGAGAACTTACCGTTTATTCCCTGACCGTCTGTAGATGATGCGCTTGTCTTTGTACTAATTGCTATGGCATCCTTTTCCGCATCTGTAAATACGTCCTTCTTATTTAAAAAGCCATCACCGTTTAAGTTCTTCATAAGTCCGGTCATGCTGTCCAGATTTACCGCACTGGATATGTTCTCATCGGGCGAAAGTGTGTAAAGTATATTGTCGCAATCAAGAAGCAGTGTATCACTTCCGAAATCCTCACTGTCCTTATCGAGGACTCTGTATTTTACGGCATTTCCGTTGTATTTACCATAGTAAACGTAATCCCAGTTACCTTTGCCATTCGACGGGTCACTGATAGCTCCCGTTCCAAGTCCTGTTATTTCTTTTGTGCCGGCCGCATTAACTGTTATAGGACTAAATACCGTCGGCATAATAGATACCGACATGGCCATTGCCAGCGCAAAAGAAAGAGCTTTATTTGCTTTTATTGAAATCATTTGTTCCTCCGGTTAATGTATATAAAATTTGAGATTTCTGAATGTATTTTCATCATTGCACTTAGAAAATCATAATGCGTGCCATACTAATATATTCCTTAAACCTCACATCATGGGAACCAATTTTGCAAAAAGAGTTTCAAGATTCGTACTTGACGCTTTTAAGGTTCCGTGAAGTATTGATTTTAATCCTTTTTGGAGAACAAGTAAACCACATAAGTTTCCTCATGTCCAAAGGAAAAATGGCATCCTGAACCAAAGATTCAAGATGCCATAAAAATTTACCGGATTTAAATTCCCATATCGATTTCGATTCTGCTGCCGTCCTTTGTTTTCTTTACACGTATCTGCTGAGGTATGTTTTCGATAAGCTCCTCTCTGTGGCTTATTACCCCCACCAGTTTGTTTGCTCCGGACAGATTTATCAGAATGTCCATGGCACTTTCTATAGACCTTCTGTCAAGTGTTCCAAAGCCCTCGTCTACAAAAAGAGCATCCATCTGCACGCCTCCAAGATTTGAAGAAACTGTATCGGAAAGGCCGAGAGCAAGGCTAAGAGATGCCTTAAAGCTCTCTCCTCCCGAGAGATTACCTACAGGTCTTCTGTGACCTGTGTAGTTATCAAGAACTTCAAGATCCAGGAAGTTATTACTCTTTTTACCAAGTGAATCCTCCTGTCTGTACAATTCATACTGGCCATCACTCATTGGAAGAAGGCGCCTGTTGGCAGCAGCTATTATCCCGTCAAAACCTGCTGCCTGAATATACTGCTCAAGTGTGATTTTTCCATTCCCTGTTGTTCCACGAACAAGCTCATAAAGCCTTTTACAAATGCCATACTCCTTCCCGGAGGTTTCCAGGTCTTTTTGTTTTGCCATAATATTCTTCTGCTTATCCGTATTGTTGGATAGTCTGTTTGCAACAGCATTATCCGCCTTTCTTATGGCAGCCACATTTTCACTTTGTACCAGGCATTTATCCTTAAGAGCATCTATGTCAATCAGCTCTTTCCCCTTAGCATCTAAAGCAGCCTGTTTGAGCTGTTTTTCATTTGTTAATACAGCCTGCCTGTATTCGTTTATTTTCCGTTCAGCCTCTGTCAGATTGCCTTCCGATACCACAAAAGAGAGCATTTCTTCGTTTGATGAAAATTTCTGGTTTTGCAGGTTTTGATCAAGCTCTGCCTGTAGTTTCTTTTCATCATCCTTAAGGTGCCCAAGGTTCTCCTCAAGGGCTTTTATCTCCGCCGCCCGGGCTGTCAGTTTCTTATCGGCTGCTGCCTTTTCCCCGGTTTTCTTTTCTATATTGTCCGCTATTTCTTTTGAAAGCTTTTCTGCCTCTTCCCTTTTCTTTGTTGCAGTTTCAAGATTCTCGTAGCTTAGTTCTTCAAAGGTGTCCAGAGTAGCTTTTCCGGCAGCAATCTCTTCATCCGTTTCCTTAAGCTTCTTTACAAGAGCATCCATTTTTTCCTTTAGCTCTTCACTGTCTTTTCCAATAGCCTTTTCATAAGCTTTTTCTGCTTCATCAAGCGTATGGCACATGTCATCAAGTTTGTTTTGAAGTGCGGTGTTTTCGGAAATTCTGCTCAAAACCGCATTTTCTGCTCTTATGAGATTATCGATAAGTTTATCAATTTCGTTTTTGCCTGCATCGTTTTTTTCTTTATCAGCAGCGAAGCTAATTAGCACATTTTCACTATCACCACATCCGGAAGCAATTTTCTCAAGGCAGTCAAGGATATTCACCCTCATCTGATCCTCATATTCTTTAAGCGCTGTTTTTGCTTTTTCTGCTTCTGTGTTATCAGCTGCTTTCTTTTCTGAGAGCTCAGACTCTTTTTTCTTCAGAGTCTCAAATTCCTCTTCGGAAATAACACTGTCCGGAAGCTTTGCAAGCTCAGGATGATGCACGGAACCGCACACAGGACATTTATCCCCTTCCTTAAGGTGCTCTGCCAGGATGCCGGCTCTGCAGCTTTCAAGTATTCCCTCTGCATGTAGGCGATCTATACTTGCTTTTTCGTACTCAGAAAAAGATGCTTTATATGCTTCCTGTTTATCAAAAAGTTTCTGTATTCTCTTTTTTCTTTCCTCTGTCCGATTATCAAGAATATCTCTGATATCTTCACTAAGCCCTGCTAATTCCTTTCCTTCCGCTTTAGCCTTTACCAATTCACCCGGCTTGTCTTTAAGATCTGCTATCGTCTGTTTTAAACTCTCAGACTTTTTCTTTAGTTCAGTTTCCGCTTTCTTTAGTTCATTCTCCTGCTCACTTATATTTTTTCTTGCTGCATCCAGCTCCCTTCCTTTTTTTGTAAGTTCATCCCTTAGCAAATATTTGGGCTCTTCTTCACTTATCCTGTTAATTGTTTTCTTTAGCTCTTCAAGCTCAGGTTCTCTTTTTTTTGCCTCAAAAAGATACTCCTCTGCCTGTTTTGCATCCTCAATATATCCTTTTTCTTCATCCTTTTTAATGGCGATCTTATTTACAGATAAAAGTATTTCCTCGCTTTTTTTATTCCATGATACATATGAGGGATATACTTCACGGGTTGCAGCCTTTTGTCTCTTAAGGAGTTTTTCCGCTTCATCTGTTTCCTTTTTTCGTTCCTCTAAGCTTTCCTTCTCCTTAGTCAGGACTTCAAGTCTCTCTATGAATTTATTGTTTGTTTCTGCCACGGCGAGAGCTTCCTTGTTTTTATCGAGCTCAGCTTCTGCCACCTTCAGTTTTTCTCTTATCTCCTTCTGACTTTTTTTGTCGGACTCTGTAAGTGCGTCAAGGATTTCCAAAATCTCTTCTATATTCCAGGCACTTTTGGCACTTTTTGCCATGTCCTGCAATTCAGTAAGCTTCCCTGACAGCTCGTCCTCTTCATCTGCCATAACATCACAAAAATACTGAATTATACTTTGTTCCGTACTTTCCTTTTTCTTCTTATTGGAATTCATTCGGTCAAAAAGCTTATTTTCAATATTTTTGTAGCCGCTTGTCATAAAAATTGTGCGAAGTATTCCTGTTCTCTCATCCGTAGTGGCATTAAGCAGATTCCAGAATTCTCCCTGAGCAATCATGGCAATCTGCTTAAACTGCTTTTCATCTATGTGCAAGAGTTCAACTATTGCGGCGTTTACCTGCGTGAGTCCCTCTATCGGAGCTTCACCTTCAGGATACAAAACAGCCTTTGCCTTTTCGGTAATAAAGCCTTCTCCTCTTTGTTTTTTCCGCTCGTATTCAGGGCGTCTTTCCACATGATAGTTTCTGCCCTGATGCGAGAAATAAAAATCAACAAAGCTTTCCGTTTCAGGCTTTGCATACTCACTTCTAAGCTTTTTGGTATCTCTGTAGGTCCCACTGGTTGTACCGTACAGCGCAAAACAGATGGCATCAAAAATAGTGGTTTTTCCTGCACCGGTGTCTCCGGATATCAGAAAAAGCCCCTTATCCTCAAATCTTTCAAAATTTATCTCCGGCATCGTTTCCGCATATGGTCCGAAGGCGCTTATTATCAGTTTAATCGGCTTCATCTAAGACACCTGCCTCTCTTGCTACCATTCTCATTACATCCATTTCCTCATCGTTTATCTCGCAGTTATACATAAGTCTGTAAAAATCGCCTATAAGATCCGCAAAAGATCTGTTCTGCGCAATCTGAGAAATATCAACCTGCTCAACCTGCTTCGTATGGCTGTTGTCATAATCGATCTTTACAGTGTTTGGATATGTCTGCTGAAAAATCCCCATAACATCATTTATCATGTCTTCATCAGTCAGAGTTACATAGATAAAATCCTCCGGTTCTTCAACATGGTCACTTCTTAGCAGATCCTCCATTTTTCCTCTGATATGTCTTAAATCGCGCATGGGTTTTAAAGGGATAAGCTCAATACTTATATCCCCCTTTTTTCCAATCGTAATTATCGGTACCGATTTTTCATTATTCACTTCACTAAGGGAATACTTCAGTGGTGAGCCGGAATATCTGACCTCGTCTCTTCCGACTCTCTGGGGTGAATGGATGTGCCCCAGCGCCACATAATCGAACATATCGAAAAGATCATAACCTATCTTTTCCACAAGACCTACGCTCTGCGTTCCTGCACTTTCAGATCCTCCAAGGAAGGGATCTTCACCTTTGCCGGCTACAAATTGGTGAGCTACAAGAATGTTGCATCTGCTCTCGTCGATTTTTGCATTTTCAAGAATTACCTTTACAGCATCCTCATAGTTTTCAATCTTTGCATCAGGAAAATAATGTCTTACCTGTGATGCCTTAACAAAGGGAAGTAAATAGATATCCGCCTCTTCTTCACCGTCCTTCAGAACATATTTGTGAAGAGTCCCATCATAGATTGCGGAAATATAGATTCCGTTACTTTCAAAAAGCGTACTTCCATAATTCAATCTGTCATCCGAATCATGGTTTCCGCTTATCATAAATGTTTTAATCCCCCTTGCGGATAGTTCATTTAAAAAATAATCAAGAAGTCCTGTTGCGGCCTCACTGGGAATCGATTTGTCATAAACATCCCCCGCTATCAGAACCCCATTGACTTTTTCTTTTTGCGCAAGGTCAAGAATTTCGTCAAGAATGTATTTTTGATCCTTTATCAGATCAAAATCCCCCAAAGACTTTCCAAGATGCAGGTCCCCTAAATGTAATATTTTCATACGTTTATTCCCCTAAATGATGATACAAATTGCTATTTCCTCATGCTTTACAGGTCAGGAAGGTGCTAAGCGGTTTATGCACAGTTTAATCATATTATGACCTTTGACCCTACCATCATTATATAACATTTTAAGAGACCCTCTTTATGCATCTTGTTAAAATTTGAAATCAGCCTATTTCTCTTATTAGATTTACCATCTCAATCGCACCCTGAGCACATTCAAAACCTTTGTTTCCTGCCTTGGTTCCGGCACGCTCAACAGCCTGCTCAATCGTATCTGTAGTAAGAACTCCGAACATTACAGGTATTTTAGCCTGAAGTCCTACCTGAGCAACCCCCTTGGAAACCTCAGAGCAAACATAGTCATAATGTGAAGTAGCCCCCCTTATTACAGCTCCAAGACAAATGATAGCATCATATTTACCCGTATCTGCCATTTTAGAGGCTATAAGTGGTATCTCAAAAGCTCCGGGAACCCATGCAACCTCTATATCCTCGTCATTTACGTTTTCTCTTTTCAAGCCGTCAATTGCACCGCCTAAGAGCTTTGATGTAATGAACTCATTAAATCTGGCCACCACTATTCCAACCTTGATATCCTTTGATACTAACTTTCCTTCATACACTTTCATTTTCTTATTCTCCTCTTCTAAAATGTATTTTTTGTCTGACTCACAATATTTAGCTGCCGGATCCATTACCCGGTCAAACTCTTAGAAGATGTCCCATTCTCGCCTTTTTTGTCTTTAAGTAAAAGATGTCAAATCTATTTGCTTCTATCTCAATGGGAACACGCTTGTTTATCTTCATCCCGTAATCTTCAAGCTGATATACCTTGTCCGGATTATTGGTCAAAAGTTCAAGTGAGCGAACCCCCAGATCCTTTAAAACCTGCGCACCTACGTAGTATTCCCTCAGATCTCCGGGAAAGCCCAGCGCTATGTTTGCATCAAGAGTATCCATGCCACCGTCCTGCAGTTTATATGCCTTAAGCTTATTAACAAGTCCGATGCCTCTTCCCTCCTGCCTCATATACAAAAGAATTCCTCGCTCGTTCCTGGCGATCATTTCCATCGCTTTTTCCAGCTGCTGCCCACAGTCGCATCTCATGGATCCAAATACGTCTCCCGTAAGGCACTCGGAATGAACCCTGCAAAGGACATCTCTTCCGTCTCCTATATCACCGTTCACAAGCGCCACATGATGCTCGCCGGTAATCCTGTTAATGTAGCAGTGAGCCGTAAAAAAGCCGTATTTCGTCGGCATCTTCGCAACAGATACGCATTCGACAAGCTTCTCATAGATTTTCCTGTATTCTGCTATATCAGCGATAGTAATCATGGTAAGGTCTTCTGCTTTAGCAAATGCCTCAAGCTCCTTTCGCCTCATCATGGTTCCGTCTTCTGACATGATCTCACAGCAAAGGCCACACTCCTTAAGTCCTGCAAGTCTCATCAGGTCAACGGTTGCCTCGGTATGCCCTCCTCTTACAAGTACTCCTCCTTCTCTTGCGACAAGCGGAAACATATGCCCCGGTCTTCTAAAATCAGCTGCATCTGCCTTGCCAGAAACCATCATCCTGGCTGTAAGACCTCTCTCAGCTGCTGAAATGCCGGTAGTTGTCTCTTTATAATCAACAGATACTGTAAAAGCCGTTTCATGGTTATCCGTGTTGATATCAACCATGGGATTAAGTCCCAACGTTCCTGCAATCCTTCCGCTGACAGGCATACAGATAAGCCCCTTTCCTTTACTAGCCATGAAATTCACATTTTCCGTAGATGCAAATTCAGCTGCACATATAAGATCACCCTCGTTCTCCCGGTTCTCGTCATCCATAACAAGTACGATTTTTCCCTGTCGTAAATCTTCAAGCGCCTGCTCCACTAATTTTTTATCCATACAATACCTCCCATATTTTTTCATTATTGTCATTTGGCTTTGTAAGGAAAGCCTGAACATATTTCCCGATAATATCGTTCTCAAGGTTAACCGTACTTCCCGCGCGCTTATCCTTAAGAATAGTCTGTTCCAGAGTATGTGGTATTATTGATACTGAAAAACTTATCGGTGTAACTGCTGCAACAGTCAGGCTTATTCCGTCTATAGCTATTGATCCCTTTTCAACAATTCCCTTAAGAATGCTATTATCTGCTATTATTTCGTACCACACTGCATTTCCGTCTTTTCTCGTTCCCTTTATTCTTCCTGTTCCGTCAATATGTCCCGAAACTATATGTCCTCCGAAACGTCCGCCTGCTGCCATTGCCCTTTCCAGATTCACTTCATTTCCAATCCTAAGATTTCCAAGACTTGATCTTAAGTAAGTCTCATTCATAACATCCACTGTAAAGCTCTCTTTATCAAAGCTGATAACAGTAAGGCACACGCCGTTTACCGCAATACTGTCCCCAAGATGAACATCTTCGAGAACCTTCCTTGCCCCTACCACAAGCTGGCTTTTAGCGCTTCCACGGGAAACAGCCCTGATTTTGCCGATCTCCTCGATTATGCCTGTAAACACTGATAAATCACCTCGTTTTCTATAAGAACATCCTGTCCTATCATGGATACATTTCTCGGCGAAAGTAAAAATGCATCACCGGGTATCTCTATTCCCGTACCCTCAACAGGACTCTTTGCATGACCTCCAAATACCTTCGGTGCAATATATATCTGTACTTCATCTACTATCTGAGCATTTAGCGCACTGTAATTGAGCGTAGCTCCTCCTTCAAGAAGAATGCTGTCTATTCCTCTTTCTCCTAAGATTTGCATGAGCTCTTTTAAATCTATTACTCCGTCTTTTTTTGATACCCTGATAATCTCGCATCCCATTTTTTCAAAATAGTCTTGCCTTCTTTCATCCTCTGAGCAGGTTGCTATTATTGTTTTATTGTTTTTTGCATCCAAAACCACATGTGCATCCATCGGAGTGGAAAAGTTTGTATCGCAGATTATTCTTATGGGATTTCTGTATTCATTTCCGGAATTTTCGCTATCAGCAGATATTCTGCAGGTCAGAAGCGGGTCGTCCGAAATAACTGTTCCGACTCCTACCATAATTGCCGAAAGTCTGCTGCGGAGCCTGTGCACGTTCTTTCTTGATTCCTCCGAGCTTACCCATTTTGAAGCTCCGGTTTTTGTCGCAATTTTGCCATCGGAAGTCATTGCATATTTCATAACCACATATGGAAGTCGTGTACGAATATATTTGATGAAGACCTTATTCAGATTGTCAGCGTCTTCCTTAAGAATCCCCACAGATGTTGATATTCCGTGCTCCTCCAGAATCTTTATACCTTTCCCCGCAACAAGTGGATTTACATCAAGTGATGCCACAACCACCCGGCTTATGCCGTTTTCAATTATTGCCTCAGTACAAGGCGGTGTTTTTCCATAGTGACAGCATGGTTCAAGCGTTACATACATAGTCGCGCCTTTTGGACTTTCACTGCAGTTCTTAAGAGCATTTCTTTCCGCATGCAGCTCACCGTAGCGTTCATGATACCCCTCTCCGATTATTTTTCCATCCTTTACGATCACCGCGCCCACCATTGGATTGGGGTTGACAAAGCCTGCGCCTTTCCTTGCAAGTTCAAGCGCCCTCTTCATATAAAACTCATCATTCATAGGTCTCCTCCAAAAAAAAATGTCTTGAATATTCCTATCCAAGACATGTCATACGCTTCATGAATTTATATGGCTCCCAAACAACAAAAATCCCCGAGAACATAAATATTCCCAGGGATACCTAATCATAAGCAAAACTCTTCTCTCATCCAGACTATACTGTCGGCCTCGGAATCTCACCGAATCATGCCAAATGGCTCGCGGGCTATACCGCCGGTAGGGAATTACACCCTGCCCTGAAGATAGTTATTCAATTGCACTCAATTCTAGTACACATAATATATCATGTCAATATAGATAGGAAATAACGACCACAAATAAACATTATTACATATCTCCCCAAACGCAAAAATACATTAATTTTGTCATAGGCTGCAAGTTAATTCTCCCGGAATCCGCTTACCTCAATGCTTTACTTTAAATTAATTTTAATCAATTACAATTAGGCAATTATGTGCTAGAATGTCCCACAAAGATACGACAACCCATAAGTATTATAAAGGAGTCAGATCATGCCAGATTTATCAACATTTCCTTCTAAGATCACTATTGACGGTTTTGTTTATGACAGGCAGGGGTACAATGATATTGGCGGTGTTTTCTACAATTCCAAGGATAATCCGTCCGATATCACAAGTAAGTTCATCAGCCTATATCCTGATGGAAAGCTCACCTATCTTTTTGACGGGCTTGAGCTTATCTGGAACAAAGATTACCAGGTTGTAGGTCATTAAAAAAATTAATTTAAATCAAGAAACGCCGACTATTCTCCTATGAAAATAGCCGGCGTTTCCTGATATTTATTTACTATGATTTACAGATCCTTAAGCCTCATCATAAAAATGGAGTATTCATCATTCTGGAAATCAAGATCAGGTGAGTTTTCTCCACCACCGTTTGTGCTGCGCTTTATTTCCGCATAAAACTCTTCTCCCTGATTAACTATATCCATTACCGTCATAGGAAAACCGTTCTGAGTTGCTATATCACAAAAATCAGCAATTGGATTTTCAGACTCTCTCGTATTAAGAAGCTTTTCCTTAAGACTCTTGTCACTCTTTGCTTTTTCAATAAGACCCTCTAATTTAGCTGTAATTTCCATGCTGTGCCCTCCTCCGATCAGTTCATCTTTTCTTATAACTAAAATACATCAGAATAGTCCATCTTTCCATTATTTTGTTGATAGATTCCCGGATTTTGCAAATTAAAGCACAACTACACAAAATCCCGAAAAGGTATTTCCTTAAACCTTCCCGGGATTTTTATTTGGTAAATCATACTATTATTCAAAATACTGTATTTTCTCTATAACCATAACAGGGCTCTTTACATATCCGGCAAAGGTCTGTCCGTCAGTCTTTTTGCCAACTATACTTCCATAATGTGTAGGTATGGCATACTCCGGACGAATTGTGTTTATAAGATCTGCAGCTTTTTTTGCATCCATGGTATACGTACCGCCTACAGGCACAAGAGCAATATCGCACTTTACAAGCTTTGATTCCTTTGTAAGGCCTGTATCGCCTGCTATATAAACTCTCTTCCCATCTACTCTGAGGATATATCCTACCCACTCAGCACGCTTTGGATGAAAAGGTTTGACGGTGTTATATGCAGGAACCGTCTCCAGCTCAAGTCCGCTTATTTCCTTATAAATACCGGGCTTTAAGGTAATTATGTCCTTTACTTCAGGTGCCAGTTCTTTTGCATCATCCTCTAATCTCACGGGAACAACAATGGTCGTTGTAGCCTTTATCACCTTTCGGATATCCTTTATAGAAAAATGATCCGAATGTCCATGTGTTATCAGTACATAATCCGCATCATGAGGCTCTTCCTTCATTCGAAAAGGATCCACATATATAGTTCCGGAACTGCATTTTACCCTTATGCTGCTCTGTGTAAATACTTCGATATTGTCCAACATATGTTTTTTTCTTCCTTATCCCTACAAAACCTTTTACCTTCCTGAATTCTGTAATCATTTTTGCTTTGCCCCCGTCTTCATACAATTAGCTCATGATTTAGCAGAATACAATTAAAATTATACTATTAAACTAAAAAAAACGGAACCTACTGTTTTTCAGTGTTTCCGTTTTTTTCTTCTTCATTTTCCCTTTTATGCAGTTGCATCCTCTGTCATTGCTGTCATCGGTATAGGTTCCGCTATTGCTATTGGTTGTTCTTTTGTTTCGGGTTCATCATCCTCTACGGCTACGATCCTTGAAATCTCGCCGTCCTTGGAGATAAGTTCCATCCCCTCGCGTATGCTTTTGATAGCAAAGGATGATGTATATCCTTTGTCTTTGGCAATTGATTTAACTTTTCCTGCCACCTTTTTAACCTCATCAGCTTCACAAACTACCGTAGGATACTGCCCGGATTTCTCACATATAAAACCTTCCGAAAGAAGATTCTTCAAAAATTCGTCTTTAGTCACAATCTTTCTCCTATAATTGAAATTGTAATCTTAAATGATTCCTCTTTTTAATATTCGTATTTAATCACCCAAAGGGCGAACATTCGGTATTTTACATCAATTATGGAGAATATTGCAAGCATTATATTATCTGTTCCCTTATCCACTTCCAATCAGGGCTTCTGAAATAATTGTCCCCGGGGAACTCGCAATCCCTGTTCCATGGCCTATCAAACACCATGACCTTAAGCTCAGGCAAATGATCAAAATATTTAAATGCCATTGGTGAATCTTCAACTGCATAATCAAATTTCATCTTATAGAAATCCTCCAGTTCAAGATTGAACTCACCGTTTTTGTAAAAAAAGTCTCTGCCGTATTTATTCAGAAAAAACAGCTTTACCCTCGAAAGTCCATGGTCATCAAGCCATTTTCTGGAACTCTCATAGGTAATAAGCGGTCTTCCCGTAATAATATAAACCTCATGTCCAAGATCGATCAGTTCATTTAGTACCCTGGATGCTCCCGGTGTTTCTTCATATGCTAAAAGAACATCTGAACAATGTCCTTCTGCCATAAGTTGTTCATACTCACTATCATTAAGATCAAACGTCTTTTGAAGATTAAAATACTTCATCTTCTCATAAGGAACATCTTTGCCAAACAGTCTCCCCGCAATATCAGAAAAAGCCTTTGCTGTCTCACACAGGCAATCATCAAAATCAACATAAATTTTCATCATTCATCTCCCAAGCCGTAATACAAAATTTCATTATATCTGGCATTTGCCTCTTCCGCAGCCTTTTTATCCTTCCATCTGTCTACATCACTGCAGATTGCAAGCGCCTCGTCAACAATAAGTTCCGCTGTCCCGGGTTTAACATTGTACAAATATGCCATCATCCTTTGCATAGCCTTCGGACTCCCAAGCATCTTGGCTATCTGTTCTCCAAGGGCCTCCGGAAATCCCAGCTTTTTTATGGCAAGCACCAGATCATCCCGGTTTCTTGCCCATTCAATACGGTTATCCATATTCTTAATTGTATAAATCCTTTCTCTATTAACAGTTATTAAAATGCCCTCACATAGGCAATTTCAGTATAAACCATTCCATGCTTTCCATGTTCGGATTTCATAAGAGATATCCCCTTTACTCTCATGGATTCTTCAGTATCTATCTCATACTGCACCGGAAACTCCTTGTTGCCCGATGCTCTCCTTACAAGAGTAATATGTGGCATGAATTTTTTCATATCATAACTTATATCATTATCTGACAGTGCTTTTCGTAAACGCTTTACATAATCATGAAGATCCCGGTTTTCCTCGACATTGGCAAAAACCATATCCTTAAACCGGCGAGTTCCCGATACTTTTATAGTAAAAGCCCTAAGCGGCACATCACGCATTATCTCCTCAACCTTTTCCGGTTCATCATTTTCTCCGAGAAACGCAAGGGTTATGTGAAGATTCTCGGGCCTTGTATATCCGCCCTTCACTCCAACCCTCATCAGATCATCCTGCATCTCCGTGAGCGCATCAGTCATGTTTTCATCAAGGACAATCGCTATGAATAAACGCATAATATACCTCCTCTATAAACTAAGGAATAATTATATGCTAACACGTTTTATTTATATTTAGTGTAAGTTATGAAATTTTCATATAAAAATATCATTACGAATAAATATTACATTTTTGTTAAAATTATTTCGCAAAAAATTTACAAACCTTTTTTCATTATGTTATAATTTATGTTAATTTATTGTCACACTTACATTTGACAAATTTGAGGGGAGAATTTTGAAATGTGGGGAAGAGAATGTGAAAGAAACACGTGCAAAAAGGCTTATAGAACTGTCCGGTGGACTATTTAATGTTAATTACGATAAAAAGACCTATAAAAATATTGAGAAGATTTTAAAATGCTACAAATTTTATATGCAAAACCGTGATATGTTCAATTACGGAGTAATGGGTAAGGATTCCCTTGAAAAGGTTGCACCATTTGTATACAGGCATTTTATAAGCGAAACCGAAATTGAGCAGGCAGCTGTAGATAAGATGGTCATGCAGATTCTTAATGATGAAAAAACAGAAGGAATTCTTTATGACACTCTCGAAGAGCTGAAGAAATTTAAGGTTAATGCTCCGACTGAGGAAGAAGCAAATCTTGGCATGCTTTACTATAATATTCTCGATATGTTATATGTTTCCGAAGAGGACTATAACAACACTGATGTTTATCTTGCTTTAGACCTTGATTCGCACAAATTCTCATACCGAAAAGAAGAGGCTGTCATGCTTTTTGGCATCTACTTCTGGCAGAGATGTCTGGAGAGCCTCGGTGATTGGCAGAGTCTATTGGAAAAAATACAAAAAGAAGAAGGACGATTTGATCTTATGCTCGGGTATGGAACATGATCCGGCAACGTCTATACAGATATCAACTTTTGTTTATTGAGGAGAGTTTATTACTCTCCTTTTTTGTTGCACCCTTGCAGGCAAATGAATGCTTTCCTTTAGTCAAAATCAAGGGGTAATCAAAGGGAGATTTAGTCGGAATATAGGTTTTATCCAAGGGGAAAAAGGTGGGCTTATAGGCATAAAAGCGTCCAAGCACCGCATTTTGATATGTGATATATTGATTGTCGAAGAAAGTCATTCAGAGCGGTATATGAATTGAGGAACATTTGGGAAACTTCTCTAAGAACCTTACCGTGAGGGAACCTGATTGATTTTTCATATAATGATCCAGCCATAGGCTGGACCAAGTTATATAGAGGGAACTATATAATAGAGGATCATTTGGGAATCCGTTTATAATATTACTATAAGCGGGTCCTTAATGAAAGATAATTTTCAATTTTTTCTTATTATATTCAGAAAACATAGATATTTATCATCATTCTACCATTTCTTTTCTCCAAAAAAATAAAAATTTCAATACCTATTTTAGTATTTTGTAATTTAATAGTATTTTTCCATCAAGTTTATAAAGTTTTTATATGTTGTATATATAATCTTTTAAAACCACTAAATGTTGAAATAACTAATAAATATTTAGTGTTTATGGGAGGATGGATCAATGCGAAATAATAATAATACAAAAAATGTTTTTGCAAAGGAAGCTTCACCTAAGATTATAGATACAGTTCGTTTTAATAATCGTTATATAGATACAGAGACCGTAAAAGAAAAAGCAACCGGCATAATATCATTTTCGATACTAGCCGGTCTCGTAGCTGCTTCATTTTTATTCTTCATTTAAAAAGGATTTCTGATGCTTAATCCTTGAATATGGTATTTACAATCTGGTACTTGGAAATGGTTGCCACCATTTTTCCAAGTTCACAGATCATCTTGTTCTGATTATCCAATAGCTTAATGATCTTCTCGTTTTGAGTCCTGTTCTCGAATACAAGAAGCTTTATTGCTTGTGTCAATTCTGCGATATCATTCGAGCTGTTACCATTCCCTATGGGACTTCCACAATTGGGACAAAATCTCTCATTACCTTCTAATTCTCTTCCGCAATTTACACATTTCGCCATAAGATACCTCCTCATCTATTATCAATTCATCCCAAGCGCTTCCAGGGTAAGCTCTACCACTTCCTCAAGGTTATGATTTTTTTCATCAATAGTAATGTCTGCATATTTTTCATAAAGTGAGCTTCTCTCATCATAAAGAGATGAAAGTGTCTGGCCTTCTTTCATTACTACGCCTCGCTGCTTAGCATCATGGAGACGGTTTGTCAGTTCTTCCATATCAAGCTTAAGATAGACAATCTTACCGATATTCTTATAATGCTCCATTGCCTCTTTTCCGTAAACCACACTACCCCCGGTAGCAATGACGCTCTTTTCTTCCTCAATCTCTGAATTAATTCTGTTCTCAATCTCAATGAATCTCTCAATTCCCTGTTCTTCGATGATTTCGGATAGCTTTTTCCCTTCCCGCTTTTGTATCACCAGATCTGCATCAACGAAGTTGTATCCAAGTATTTTTGCAAGTACAACACCCATGGTGCTCTTACCTGAAGTCGGCATTCCAATAAGTATAATATTATCTTTCTTCATATTTTCCTCTTTACTAAGTTTTATCGTGCAATTCATATGATTAGTATACTACATATTTCTGGTTCATAAAAAAGCATGTTGCTCGCAACATGCTCGCGCCGAGCGCGGTTGCATTTATGCAACATATACCTTACGCGCGAGTGCGCATCCATAGCGGAGCGTTTTTTGTTCAATAGGAAATTCGGAGGAATTTCCTATTGAACAAGAAACAGCTTGTTCTTGATACTTAAGTCGTTGAGCCAGTCATATATGAATTCAATAATTTTCTTAGCACGCATTTCTTAACCTACCGCCAAAAACCCATTTCATCTTCACTCCAAAGCATTTACAAACATGATTTGGAGTGCACAACCCTTACATTATAAACAAAAAAACACTCTACCGCTATATTTAACGGCAGAGCATTTGTCGATTCTCTCATAATGATCTAAAAATATAAATGTTGTAATAATCTAAAATGAATTTACCCCTTATTTGTCAGTATAGTCCCAAAGGCTCAAGGAAGGCACGTACCTGCTCCATATAATAATCCTTATCATCGATTATGCCTTCTATGTGAGCACTATCAACGTGAACCTCCGTCTTGATATCGCTTCCAACATTATCGTATACTTCCTCAACCATCTCAGGAAGACATACCTCATCCTTATCGGAGACAACTATCATCGTAGGAAGTTTATCGTTTTGAACGACTTTTACTGTGTCACCATCTGCAAAATCAATGCCGTGAAACAGCTTCATATAGGTTTTAGTTACCGCAATGAGATAATTACTCATTCCAGAATATGCCCCCTCCGGACCATCTCCAAACATTAGTCTCAAAAATGCCTCCATTCCGGGAACAGGGCTGTCACAGATTACTGCATCTGCTGCATCAACATCTCCGGGCGTAACATCTGATGCATATAATGCAGTTGTCATTCCGCCCATGGACTGGCCATGCACAATAACTTTATCATTACCAAGATTCTCTCTTGCATATTTAACAAGTGCCTTTACATCACGCTTTTCATGAATTCCAAATGTAACCTTGGGATCGGGATTAACTCCGCTTCCCCTTTGGTCAAGCGCTATAACATCATAACCTCTGTCAAGATATGCTTCTGCTTGAGGGTATACAGCTACGCGGTCACCGCCTGCTCCATGAACAAGAACTACGCATTCATCACTTCCGTTGTCAAAATATGTTGCAGGCACAATGTTTCCGTCTTCAGCTTCTGCGCTTATATCTTCTCCTGTATACTTTTTATAAAAACCATCAAGATCATATCCATAGACCTCAAGCTGTTTAACGCTATTAGAAATAGTGTCATTGTTTCTGTTCTGATACAGAATCTGATCACATATATATCCGCCCATAGCAACAGATCCGCCTATTGCCAGGACCACTATCACCCCCGCAACGATACCCAGTACCTTTAATAGTTTCTTTTTCTTCATTACCCCAAATCTCCTTTTTCAAACCTTTTTTCCCCTCGGTTTCTAATTATAGCAGACTTGAGGTTCATTTTCCTCATCTAAGCTTTATCATGTCTATTCGTTCTATAACTCCGATATCCTCAAGTGCTTTGATCATTCGGTATACAGTGGCAACACCAATTGAGGAATCCTTATGACGCACAATACAGCAGATATCTTTACAGCTGGCTCCGTCATTATCCGCAATAACATCTGCGACAATCATTCTCTGTTTAGTAACTCTCATCCCGCTTTCTTTTAAAGCTTCGACTATTTTCACATTGTCCATCCTCCTGCCTCCTTAGCTCACAACTGTAAGCTGCTCCAGTGATATTCCGTTCCTATGGGCCTTGCTGTAAATTTCCGTACACTTTTTATACTTATCAAAAGTTTTAAGTGCAGCATCCTTGTCACCGTAAACCTTCCAGAATCCCGTATACTTCACGCCCTCCTCAGGGCTTTTCATGAATCCCCTTACGTCTGCGACAGGATAACCAAGAAAAAGGCCTATCTCGTGAGGAAAAGACGGATCCTTTGCCAAATGCTTTGCAAGTTCAGCTACACACTGATCAGCATTTCTGTAGGAATATCCTTTTTCCTTCAAAATCCTACATGCTTCCTCATTTGCAAGATCTCTTTTCAAAAAGGCCGGTCTGTACAGATAAATAAGCACATATCCCTCAGAATACTTTACAGGAATCATACGTATTCCTTTTCCTGAAAGTCTGCTGTTAAACTCACGGACTTCACTGTTAAACTTCTCACGATCATCAATATCCACGGTAAAAAGATTCCCGGTCTTTAACCCGGCCAGTGTTGGTGAACATAACCTGATTAGCATCTGATCCCCCATTGTCCCTCTCCCTTTCAACAAGTTAGTTATTGCTAACTTGGTTTTAAAATATAAACCCGCATAAAACGGGCTTACATCTATCGACTTTGGTCATGATAAAAATTATCATTCGAATTATATGTTAGCATCAACTAACCATTTTTTCAAGAGCTGTTTTCTTTTTTATAAGGTTTTATTACAGCTTTCCCGCTACATGATGTCTTAAAAAGGCATACGAGAATTATTATCAGATACATATATTGAAAAAGAAGTTAGCATATGCTAACTTCTTTTTCATAAGCATTGCCAATTCTATCACATGCTAAGAAAGGATGAGTAAAAGTATGAGTAAAGTTAAGGTTGTTTTTTGGAGCGGAAGCGGAAATACACAGGCGATGGCCGATGCTGTTGCGGATGGTATCAGAAGTGCAGGTGGTGAAGCTGAGGTAACTACATTTGATTCTCTCAGTCCATCAGATGCTGCAAATGAATCAGTAATCGCTTTTGGATGCCCTGCTATGGGTGCAGAAGTGCTTGAAGAGGGAACTGTAGAACCCTTCATGGCAGATTATGAAACAAAATGTAACGGAAAGAAAGTCGCATTGTTTGGTTCTTATGGTTGGGGAGATGGTCAATGGATGAGAGACTGGCAGGACAGACTCGTTAGTGCCGGCGCTTCTATAATCGGCGGTGAAGGAGTAATTGCAAATAGCGCTCCTGATGAGGATGCCATATCTTTGTGTGAAGATCTTGGAAGACAACTTGCACATGCATGATACTTATCACATTATAAGGGTACTGCCCGGGGCTTAACCCCCGGCAGTACCCTTACTCATTTTTTTATATTAATACAGAATAGGTTTTCTCAATATTTTCATAGGAAGCCTCAGTAAATCTTCTCTATGTTCCCATCGATTCCATACTCATTCTTAAATTGAAACAGATCTTCAGCATTTCTTATCAGCATGACTTCTTCAAATATCCCTGTATGGATATCCTGAAAACCGGCAACCTGCTCACCATTGCATATACTGGCCTTAATTACCGGTCTTTTATTTTCTTTATCGTATGATTTCTTAGCAGTTTTCTTCTTAAAAAACATCCGTCGCTATCCTCATAAAACTCAATGATATCCCTTTAGTACCGATGTGTATCCACAGCGAAGCGCCTTTTTATCTTATAGTATTTATGAAGTTATCTTACTATAAGACAAATACTCATCAACTCTCCTTATCACTTCCTTCAAAATATTTATATCCTTTAATGCATTTCCCGTTTCAAGAGAATGATTCGCATCTTCGATAAGATGAAGTTCAAATCCAATTTTTTTCTGCGCATCTTCTACAATGTCATTCTCACACCATGGATCACTTAATCCATGAAAAACTACTACATCCTCCTTAGGAAGATTCTTAAGAGTATCTTCAACCGGTGTGAGAACTACCTGCCTTACCGGTAAATCTTTTTTACTTGCAAGCCGCGCAGCAATTGCTGTTCCAATACTCTTTCCGACAAAAACAATATTGTCATATTTTTCAAAAGAAATCTCTGAGAGCTGATCTTTTGCCTGTAGAGTGAATTCCTCTATAGCTTCCATCATACGAGCCTTATTATTCTTCACATCAAGTATTTCACCGTCAAAATCATATTGTATTTCTTTTATCCGATAATCATACTGCTTAGCCAGCTTCCTGGAATAATAAAGCAGTGGCTTGTCACAATGATACCCTATCCCCGGGAAAAGAACTGCTATTTTCTTACTCATTTGTTATCAACCTCACCAAATTTAACCCTTTTCACACAATCTCTTTAATTCATCTCATCAACTGTTCTTGCAGGTTTTACCGTCATTTCAACCCATGAAGGAATAAAACCGCTTTTAACTGCATTTCCCGCTGATCTGATATTTGACCATGCAGAACAGTAAAAAGGCACCTTCCCTCTGCTAAGAATTTCTTTTGCAAGCCTGCTTGTAAGTGCGGATGCAATTCCCTTCTGCCTGTAATCAGGAAGAACATCGACGCCTATCTGCCACATCTCATCACAGTCTGCAGAACATGCTGCAAACCCAATCAGCCTGTCGTTGTCATAAGCACCGATTCCAAGAACATCCAATTGTTTACGGTCACTGCATAGAGCGTTACTCCACTCAGGAAGATATAACCCCTCAAAATCCTCCTGCCCCAGTATCCTTGTTTCATAGGCACATTCCAGATCAGGAATCCTTTCTACTTCAGGAAGGTAATACTCCGCCATGAAACATACCTTATATCCACGTTCTGCGAGTCTTTCTCCAAGCCAGTGCATATTTGGAGTCTCTAAAAGATGATAAAACTCATATTTTTTGATATATTCCGAGACCAAATCCGCCACTTCATCCGTTGCAGCAGCAACCACATTATTGCCATAAGAAACAAAGTTACAGGCAATTGGCTCTTTATAATACCTGCGGGCATTTTTCCCTAAACGGAATCGACAAACGATATTTTTCCCGGACAAAAAATCCTCCGCTTTACAGCCGATATCTTCTGCAGATTGTCTTATCGCAATTTCCTTAATCTCACTATTTGTAAGCATTTTTCACTCCACAAATACCTTTTGGCATAAATCGTTTTGAGCTGTTACCTATTCCAGAATTTCAACAATACTATGTTGTATGACTTCTTGCGATTCCTGAATTTTTGAAGACATTCAGGAATCTATAATATTATAACGTAAAAAAACCCGGAGTATTGAAAAAATCAAAACTCCGGGAATATAAAATATTCAGTTTTACTTAACTTCGTCTGTTGTACCATCTTTCTTCACAACAACAAGCTTGCATCCAAGACCGAATGCTGCTACAGATCCTGCAATAAGCGCCCAGGGTGCTGCTGCAAGACCGAGGATACCACCGATGATTCCTACATTTACAGGAACACTAAGTACAATCTCGTCATCCTTCTTGATCTGGATTCTGTCAACATTTCCTTCCTCAACGGTCTTTTTAAGATTATCCATGAGGTTCTTAATGTCTTCACCGATGTCCTTTGTAGCAGGCTGAATAAGCTTTACTGCCTCATCAACGTTGCCCTCAGTCTTCTCAAGGGCCTCCTTAGCAGCCTTGTACTCAACTCCTGTAAGTTCCATTACCTTTTCAATTGCCTCAAGTGTTATATTCATTTTTCTCCTTTCTGCGTTTTCGCAGCATAACTTAGAATTTTTTATTATTTTTATCTATATCAACGGTAGATTTCTTCCTTAACTCCATTGTTAAGTCTGAAACCAACCGGTTCTGCATTGATGACTGTCTTTTCTTCGATATTCCTTGATTCATCATACCCGTTTTCGTTTGATTCAATGTAATCAGGAGCATCATCCATTATAAATGCAAGAACTATATATACTGCTATGCTGGTTCCCCATGCAAATGCCAGAATGCCCCATATGAGCCTTACAATAACCGGGTCAATTCCGAAATATTCTGCGATTCCTCCGCATACACCACAGATTCTTTTATCGTTACTTTTGTATAACCTCTTTCCATTCATAACTGACACCTTTCTTGCAGCTTTAATCTCACCGGTACGGTGATCTGCACCTACTCTTTCTTCAAAAATGCTCTCTTGTTTATATAACGAATATAATCCACCTTTGTCTTCAGATAAATTCAATTTACAGCAAAAAAAATATGCTTATTTTTCTTTTTCAGTAACTTTTGGTGTTATGATCATCTTTTCCCGTTAAGCTTATAGCCCACAACAGATCCGACAACTCCACCAAGGATATGTGTCAGATTTGAAATATCATCCTGCAAAAAGATTCCCTCATAAACCTGCTGCCCTATAAAGACTATTGTAACCAGTATAAATGTCAGCGGGATTTCTCCCTGTTTGAAGCTTGTAAATGATGTCATGAGGATAAACGCAAATACGACTCCGCTCGCGCCACAAAGTGCGGTATTGGGAAACAGGATATAATTTGCCAGTCCGGTAACAATAGCTGTTATCAGGATAACCATTATCATATTCTTTCCGCCGTATTTTTCCTCCAATAGCGGTCCAAGGAGCAGTATATATGAAGCATTACTGATAAAATGCTCCCAACCGCTATGTCCCATAACATGAGTGAACAGCCGCACATATGTAAGAGGGGATGATAATGATGAATGATATGTCATAAAAAGGAGCTGATTAGTAAATCCAGCCGTAATAAAGTTCACCACCAATATTGCAAAACATATAAATATGAATCCCAATGTTACCGGAGAATTGAATGTGATCTTAATCTTTTTTGTATCCATAATTTCCCTCCTTCTTTAGGCATCCAACCAATCTTCAATCGTCTTAAATATTTGCAGTTCCTTCTCTTCACGTTGATCATGGTAATGAAATCCAATTATACAAATATTATATCTTAAAACCCGATAAGCAATAACGGTAAAAAAGGGCCTCGCTTGGATTTTTTCCCAAATCATCCAAACGAGCACCCTTCTTGATCAGATAATTTTCCACCAATACAAATGCAGATATTTCAATAAATATCTCTCCCGTCTATATCTACCGTTCCGATATTTTCATCCTTTTTAATAATCTTGAAGTTGTTCTTGTTTGATGCCATGTACAAGAGAATTGCTATCACGTCATCAACAGGTCCGGGCAAAAAATCTACCGGTGATACAACATAAATAACAAGAGCTGCAAGTATCAGGTATTTCAAAAGCTTATTATCATTCATCCGAAACCTCCTTTACTACTGTGTGTGTTTCTAAGATGAGTATAACTTTTGAAAGCAATACATTAAATCATAAGATTCGCATATTTCCCCAGTATAATTAACATTTTTAGCAAATTAAAAATATGTCCCTGCTTTTTCAATTTCCAGGGGATATTCTTTCGACTTCAGCAATGTGTAATGTCCATCAAAAATCTCCTTGCAGATTCTGATTTCAAGCTCCTGCCTGTGTCTAAAATGTTCAAGCAAGTCCTCTGTACCTGACAACCCTTTTTCTTTGGCATAAGGCGAATTATCAAAATATCCCAGCATCATTGGAAACCACATCTCGTTTCCTTTGTCGTCTGTTCTCTCTTTTCTAATAACATCTATATTTGATGCTATGTCTTTTGTCCAAAGATACATTATCCGGTACTCTTTTCCTTCAAGCACATCCTTAACTTTCTCATAGAAATCTATGATCTGCCGGTCATTCTTTTTTTGAAAAAGTATCATATCCTCGACAATATTTTGAAAAAGTGAGCACTCAAAAATATTATTATCACTGTTCCAGTTATGAATTCTTCTCAGTACAATATCCTTAAAGCTTCCCGAATCCAGATTACCGTTATAGATCTCATACTTTTCCAGATCTTTATGAAAACCCGGAATATCCGTAATGATCTTCGTATAGCAAATGATCATGTGATCATCTTCTGCAAAACTCTTCTCCACGATTTCACTTCGGATGTCATTGTATTTTTCAAGGATATCACTATATGTTTCTTTGTTCACATAAGCACACCACGCAAGTTCAACAGGCGAATATTCGCCTTCGCATATAGCCTTATAATCAGGATATTTCCCGGAAAGTTTCTTAACAAGTGTGCTCTTACCGCTTCCCTGTAATCCTTCTATAAAATAATTCATGCAATATCTCCTCCAATTCTTATATCATTTTCAAAAATACTTATTTAAGGCCATCCTCAGTTAATGTATATATCTTAGTACAAACTTCCTCTATATACTTTCTATCATGCGAAATGCTGATAACCGCTCCGGGGAAAGAAGCTATCATCTTCCTGATAACAGGACCCAAAAGCGGCGAAAAGTTTCGCGTTGGCTCATCCAATATCAGAACATTTGCATCCGACAGACTCATCTTTAAAAGTAATATCTTTGCTTTCTGTCCCCCTGATAGATCTTTTATGGAATGATCCATTTCATCAGCAGTATATTTAAGTGAGCCCAAATAAGTCCTTATGCGAGTCCTCACTGCCTTATCTCCTGTATCATCCAAAAACTCCACCGGAGTAGCATCAAGATCAAGCATCTCCTCATAGTTCTGTGGCATGTACTGTGCTTTCAAATCTTTCCTACAAAGAAGTTCCTCTGCCATCCTCCTTAGAAGTGTTGTCTTTCCAACTCCGTTAGTGCCAACAATACAGATTTTCTCAGGGCCTTTGACTCTAAGAAAAATATCTTTTGCAAGAACTTTTGTACCATCCGGAGTTCGAAGCTCATCAAGTTCATACTCAATAACAGTTTTGCCAGCCGGCATCCTGGCATTCTCATCTCCCAGCTTAAAGAATATTGCCTCTTCCTGCTCCGGCATTTTTGTCATCTTCTCATCTTCTTTCTCAAAACGCTTCCCCATAGCCTTTACGGTGTGCATCTTGTCTTTGAGATTTTTTGCTTCCGAATCACGCGCTCCCTTGGAGATGTTTGTAAGAGCTTTG
The DNA here is from genome assembly GCF_000703165.1 of Butyrivibrio sp. AE3004. NCBI lineage: Bacteria > Bacillati > Bacillota > Clostridia > Lachnospirales > Lachnospiraceae > Butyrivibrio > Butyrivibrio sp. AE3004. The sequence continues at coordinate 369,335 of NZ_JNLQ01000002.1, read as the reverse complement.
TCCACGCTGTTATATACCCTTGCATACTTTTCATCACGGCGCTTCTTCTCTTTCCTGTCATTGATAGCCTGCTGTTCCTGCCTCTCAAAATTCTCAGCCCTTTTTTCGATATAGTTTCTATAATTGTCTCTTACCACAGCGTATCTGCTCTTGGTTTTCCTCATGATCTGTTCGATGTGGATTATCACATTTGCAGTATTCTCAATGAGCGTCTCATCATGAGATATAAAAAGAACTATGTGTTTCCACCCATTTATAAGTCTTTCAAGCAGTTCCAGCGTACTTATATCTATATCGTTTGATGGTTCATCCAACAAAAGCACTGTCGGCTTATCAATCAAAAGTCGCATTAGCTGAGCTTTAACCTTCTCTCCGCCTGACAGACTCCCCATTTCCTGATCGCTGTAAAAGAAATCGCATGGCACTTGGAATTCCATTGCCATCTCGGATAATTCTTTTGGATTCTTATCATAAAAAAGCTGTGCCTCTGAAAAATACTCATAGAGTGTCTTCGCCTTGTCTGTTTCCGGTAATTCCTGTGGCAGATACCCCAGTACCTCTCCGGTCATTATTCTATCCCCCTCACATTCTGTATATTCTTCTGCAATTGACGGATCATAAATCCACTTCATAAGGGTTGATTTGCCATTTCCCTCTTCCCCAATTATTGCCGCTTTATCTCCATCATTTAGCACCATATTGAATTTTTCCAATATAATCCTCAGGTCACCCCGATGCGTTATAGTCAAGTTCCTAATCTGTAGCATATATGCCTCCTGCTTCGCTGCTTATTCACCAAGAAAGTTCTGATCCTACTTTCTATCTCCAAAACGCTCGTACCGGGCTCACCAGGTACTCACAACAAAAAAGCCTATTCTGCATACGCAAAATAGACTCACACAAATAAACCCACCTTGACAGTTAGGCTAAAAATGCATGATAATCCAGTTTAAGCGTACACAAAACAGCTGCGTAAGCAGCTATCCAAAAATCATCGTGTTCACTCAAGCCAAATTATCTTATTCTCATTTCCTCACCTAAACGCCAAGCGCTCTTTCTTTATATTTTTAAATCTTTTTTATACTAACATTAATATCCGGTTGTTGCTATAGAAAAACAAACATTTTGAACAATCTTTTTCAAATTACATTGAAAAAGCGGTGCATATCTTATACGCACCGCCCTTTACCGTTTCCTATATTTTTCTTTTCATCAATTAAACAATGCAATGTTGCCTATGTAAGGAAGTGGCTCCTCGCTCATTCTTAATGCCCTTACAATACCCATTATGAAAAGAACAAGGGCTGCAATATCAAGAATTGTTCCACATATTCCGAAAAGTCCACTATATCTTCCAAGGAATGTTCCGGCTGTTGAGATCAGATTTATAACCAGTGCCTGATTAAGATGCCTTCTGACAAGAGTATCGTTCTTGTCACGAAGCAAAAACGAAGCCACAAATCCAATCCATGTGATGTAACTCAGTACTGCAAATAACTTTGAATTCTTATTCATAGCTTTTTCCTCCTAATTATTCAAGGCTTTCGCCAATAATTTTACAACTCTTACTTCATGCAATATCTGCATTATTATCCGTTGTTTTCTTTAATGCCGCTGCTTTATCCATCAGATACTTTGCAGCTTGTTTTAACGGGAACAGATAACCCACTCCTATGAGGAACATTCCTATACATTCCCACATTAAGAGTGCATTCTCTTCATCCAATGCATCTCCCAATAATAAGATACTGCCTACAATTGCACATGCTGCAAATACATTTCGTAAAATCTTGTTCATGATATTTCTCCCCTCTAATGACACCGGGAGATTATCTCATTCCCGGATGCCCTGATCAGATGCTGAACCCCTTGATCTCACCATCGTCTGCAGCTCCTGTTTCCGGCTTGAATCCAATAGGTTCATCCGATTCATAATAGTTATTGTTTGCCGAGTAACTGTTTCCTTCTTTATAAGTTGTTCTTGTAGTTGCGCCTTCAGGACAATCGTCCATTATGATTGCTGCCAGGATGTACGGAAAAATTCCTACGCCCGTAACCATTACTGCCAATAAAAAAATAATTCTTACTAATGTAGGATCAACTCCGAGATAATCTGCAATGCCTCCGCATACGCCACAAATCTTTTTATCATTACTTTTATATAATCTCTTTCCACTCATTACTAACACCTCACTTCCATCTGAAGCATTCATTTGTTTATATAACGAATATAATCCTACTTTGTCTTCAAATAAATTCTCATTACAGCAAAAATGATATGTTTATTTTTCCTTTTTAGTAGATTTCAGATGTAAGTATACTTTTGAACAAACGAACAGGGCCTGCTCTGCATTCCCCAAAAAAGAATAATGACGTTTCTTCCTAAAGCCAGGCCTCATCTCTTTAGCAATGCACGAAGATCTTCTTCATCCATCTTAGGAAGTGCTTTTCTTATATTCTTTACAATCCTTGAAAGTGATTCCTCAGGACTTCTCTCATATGCTGAACGGCATAGCTTCTCACCCCAGTAGTTTTCAGCGACATCATACCGGCAGTTGCCCCAACCGTACTCGTCACCATTCTTCCGTTTACTGTATTCGTAATCAACCGGCACAACATATGTCTGCATCTGGAGCCTTGTTATAACAGTTTCAAAGCCTTTATTACCACCCTTCTTATAATTTAGAGCGTCCTTGATTTCTCTTGTCAGCATCGCACCCGATCCGGTGATGTAATCAACCACTCCCTTATCCTTATATGCTGCAAGTCCGTCATCGAATCTTGCATCAAAATCATAGCCATCCCTGCGGTAGTTGCAAAAATCCGGCCATAATTTCAGACTGATGAATCCGGCCTTCTTCTCAAAAAACTTTCCATACACCAGCTCTTTTCCCTGAAGAACCTGCCCTTTCCAATCCCAGGCATCCCAATGAACTCTCCCCTTCCATCTTCCCTGATACCATGCATCATATGAAACATTTTCCTCCAGGGAGAATCCATCTATCCTACAGGAAAAGAATGGCAGAAAGCCAATCTCATTAACAAGTTCTACCAGTTCCTCCCTGGTTCTGATCTCATCAATAATCATCATTTAAAACCTTTTCCCTCATCAAGTGCTTACCTTCTTCATAATTTGTAACCACAATCTGACTTCTCAGGGCCATCAATTCCTGACTCAAAATGTGCTCTGAACTCCATGTTTATCTCACGGATTTCCTTTATACCATCTATATAGGGCTGATACATTTCTATAAGCCCAGAACTGCAGCCATCACATGAGCCATTTACATTCCCGATAGATTCAGCAACGATCCGTTCCCTTTCCTCGCGTGTTGTATCCTTAATCAAAATTGAACTCATTTCTCATCACCTCGCAATCATCAACCTGAATTTACTCTTGTCACAATACAAATGGCAGCCTTTCACGCTTTCCATACGAAGGAACATAAGACGAAAGGACATACTGCCAAATTAGAAACAGGCTATACCATACGCTCCATCTTCACATGAGGGATTCCATCCTCCATAAACACATCCGAAACAACCTTAAACCCTTCTTTTGCGTAATATCCAATGGCATATTCCTGCGCTTCAAGATATATCTTCCGTGCTTTAAGTCTGTTTATAGCTATATCAACTCCCTGATGAAGCATTGCTCCTCCGATGCCTTTACCATGCTCCAAAGTAACAACTCTTCCAATCTGCGCCACGCCTGCTGCCTCATCATGATCTTTCCAAAAAACTCTGAGACATCCGGCAACTCTTCCGGAATCATTCCAGCAAAATACATGTATTGCATCCTGATCTTTATCGTCAAGATCCTGGTATATACACTCCTGCTCAGTAACAAATATTTCAAATCGTGTTTTTAATATCTCATAAAGCTCTCTTGTACTGAGCTCATTAAAATGCTTAACTACGAAATCCATCTTTTTCTCCAAACAAATTGTTAGCAATATTATACTCTCATCTATAAACGCAAGTTTTTATTTGACTCATACCAGTCTGTTGCCAGTACCGTTAACCAATTTCTTTTATTTATGCCTTCCTCGCAGTTCACGAACCTTTTCTTTCAGGGAAATTACCATACGTTCCCTTTCTTCGATTCCTAAAGTCATATTCGCCTTAGGCATGAACTTCGCTATACCAAGGAGTATTCTTTTCTGGTTGAGCGAAAGCTTCTCAGCATATTCCTTTGCCAGTTGTTCATGACGCTCCGAAGCAAGTTCTTTACCCTCAAGAACTTTTTGTTCAAGCCGCTTAGGTGCGCTTGCCACCCTTTCATATCCGAACTGGGCTTTTTCAATAAACTCTTCATGCATCCTGTTAACATCATTAAGAAGAGCTGAAAGACTCGCCTCAGTAAGCGCATAATCAGCTCCAAAGAGCATTGCAAGGATTATTGCAAGAAACTCGTATACTCCCGGGTTTATCATTGTATGCATCCTCTCAACTGTCGGAATAAGATATTTAACAATAGCAACTCCCGCAAGTCCAAAAGCAATACTTACAGGAACGCAGATTCTGCCCTGAATATTCAGAGGCATCGTGCTATAATCCCACCATCTTGCGTGAAATCTCTTCTCCAGCACCCATGAGGTTCCAAATTCCGCTATTGCGCTGCCAATATAGCAGATTAAAAATATGCCCCATATTGGAAAATCCGGAGACGACAAAACATCAATCTGTCCGAAAAGTGCAGATGTTGCTACTACACAGGAACCATAGATAGGGCAGATTGGTCCAAAGAGGAATCCTCTGTCTGCCCACTTTTTCTCATTTACAGAGCAGTATATTGATTCCCATACCCATCCAAGAAAACTATAAAAAATGAATTCCACAAAATACTGTGCGATTATCATTTTAATCCACCCTTTCTTTTGCCACACACCATATTGGATGAAATGACATATATAAATATGTGATAAAATAATAATATCTCAATTTTGCTTTAAGAGGAATATTATGTCGAAGACAGTCATTAAGAAAATTGCTATAGTAATGTTTATTATTCTTTTTCTGGTTGCCGTTTATTTCTGCATCGGACAGCCGATCATAGCCTTTGTTAACGACCGTGACTCTTTTGCTGAATTCATCGAATCAAGAGGTTTCCTTGGCTGGGTAATGTTCTGTCTTCTGATAATAATACAGACACTCTCAACCTGCATTCCCGGCACCCCTTTCTACATTTCTTCCGGACTTATCCTAGGTGGTTTCAAAGGTGCTCTTATTTGCGATCTCGGAGCAACAATAGGAAATACAATAGCATTTATCCTTGGCAAAACATTTGGCACAAAGCTGCTCTACTTTCTTTTTTCAGAAGATAAGATAAGTAAAGTCGAAAATCATATAAGCGGCAAAAATCCGATTCTAATACACATGCTGTTCATGCTGCTCCCACTCCCAAAGGATACATATGCGTGGGTAGGCTATCATACTAAAGAAAAATTGATAACCTGGATCATTTTGACATTCATCTGCAGGTTTCCGCATATATTTATATATACCTTTGGCGGAGCAATGATTCTTGAACAGAACTATGCAGTTCTTATAGCCGGAGCTTCTTTCGCTATCCTCGTGTATGTTGTGATAATGATTTATCTGAAAAAGAATAAATATAATCAAAAGAACAGACCTCATCATCACTGATTTTGGCCTGTTCTACACTGATTTTCCCATTCTTAAATTATCCTTCCGCATCAATTTGCAGCTACATTATCAGCAAATCTGATAAGCTCTGCCTCGATTCTGCTATAGTCTGATGCATCCAGTCTTCCAAAAGGCTTGTGATATAATGAAGTATTTATGAAACCAAATTCTTCCATGATACTCTCAAATATATTCCTCATAATCTTCAACCTCCGTTAAGAAATCTATCTACAATGTAATAATCTTAATACTGCCTGTCCAACAAATGTCCAGCCGGTATTCTTTTTTTCTGTTCCTTAATTGTTTTGCTCATGGTGATATATTAACAACGTCTTTATCACACTTATATCACTCAAATAATATTGGGCCGCAAAACACACTTATTCTGCATATTTTTACACTGTTTTCATAAAATAAAACGTAATAAAGCGCCAATAATCTTCAATTATTCTGAGGATCATTGACGCCTTGTATGTATTTACTCTTTAGGATGGCACCTCTGGCAAGGACGAAATCCCTGATTCTCTATTTCTTCCGGAGTGCCTTCCAGCATAACCTTATTCTTCTCTTTCATGTCTGATACGCTGTCGCAATCGGGTCTGTGGAATACATGAGAATTTTTGTTACCAATATAGGTCTGCGTTGTTTCTACTGAAGACCGCGTACCATTATCAGATTCATTATTTTCAGATTCATTATTTTCAGGCCTGTAGTTCTTATCCGGCTTGTTGCTGCCATCCTTATAATCAATGAACACTCCCGGTTGAACATTGTAGAAGAACACATTAAAGCTGACACCCTTTCCTTTGTCCTCTACTGACATTGCCTCAACCTGTAGACCATCACACAAAAGATTATCACCGTCAAATACCGGAGTTACCCTGTACATCACATGATTACCTGTGTTTCTGATATAGTCAGCAACCTCGTTTTCATAAGGAATCATGGCTTCATTCATATATCTGGTTCCGGTTATCAGATTCCGCTCATTGGCATTCTCTCCGGTAAGCTGGTACCCGATCATATGGCATCTGTTATAAAGAAACGGAGGGTCCGTATTTACAAGTCCCGGATATTTATTCTGATTCCATCCACTTGGCTTCACTTCTGCAATTGAGCCACGTTCTTCGGCAGGCATCAGATCTTTGCCAATGCTCGCCATAGCAGGAGTGCATCTGCCAAGATCATCAAGTTCACCATATTTCTCATAAGATTTGCCTGTGATCTCTAAAGAGGTGAAGACGGGAACATTGTCATTCAGAACAAAGTTGTCTCTTCCACTATATGCAGGAATTTCTGCAACAACAGCTGATTCTGCTGCCGTTTTCGTCGTCTCCCCTACTCCCAAAACTGATACTGAGCACACAGATATAACCAATGCAGCAATAACAGGAATCCATATTTTGTTTTTAAGAAAATCTCTCTTCTTCATAGCAGTTTTCTCGCACAAACCATATCAATAATAACTATTTTAACATCCTTTTAGGAACATTACACAGGACTTTGTAGTCGCCCTTCTATAATTATCGTCTTACTTTTCCTGCTCCGCGCTTTTCATAATCCCTGTCAATTTCATCATTCCAACCGCTCTCCATGATACAGCAATCCATATCACAATCCTCATCTGCCATCATAACCGCGCTTACAGCCTTTGATACACCGGCATATACTGTCGCAGTTCCCATACCATCACATACATAATTTGCGGTCCTGTCTCTTCTGATTCCAAAGCGATCAGCCTCAGCATAAGCATCTATATTGGCACCTATGAAAATAAACTCCCATCCGTATCTGTCCTGTTCATGCTTTATCATCTTCTTAACCTTGCTGTAGGAATACTTTCTGCTGGCATTTTCCATTCCATCTGTTGTGATAATGAAAATAGTCTTCTCCGGCCTGTCCTCTTTCCTTGCATACTTGTGAATGGTTGCTATATGATGAATGGCTCCGCCAACCGCATCAAGAAGAGCTGTGCATCCTCGCACGTAGTACTGTTTATCAGTCATCTTCTTTATCCTGTCAATCGGAACACGATCATGAAGCACCTCGCACTCATCATCGAAAAGAACTGTTGAAACCAGCGCTTTTCCGCCTGTCTTCTTCTGTTTATCCATCATGGAATTAAATCCTCCGATTGTATCAGCCTCAAGTCCTGACATTGATCCGCTTCTGTCCAATATATATACGATTTCTGTTAATCCCTTACTCATAATCTTTTTGCCTCCGTTTTTAACTTTGCCAGCTTCAGGCTTTTTCGTCATGGTCCGCGCGTCATCCACTTCTAAAAAGGCACTGCGTCCTGCATCTCTTGTTCTTATGAACTAATAATACCTTCCGACAAAAAGAAAATGGTCAACCCGAAGGCGACCATTTATGAATATTTTGAAATCGGATCAAGTCCGTACTCATAAAGCACAACATCTATTTGCATAACATTGTACTCCTGCTTTCGGATGAAGTACTCCACAACAGCATCCGTCTGTGATATCGGAGACATCGCATAACCGGCAAGCCTCAGAAAATCCACGGTTTCATCCATATTGAGCCGAAGTCCCACTGCAAGTGCAAGCATCTTTTCTTTGGAAGGTTTTACCTTATCATTAAGAAGCTTGGAAAAATACTGCTTGGACATATTTGCTGCGGCATATACTTCTGAAGCCTTAAGTCCCTTCTTATTTATCAACCTCTGAAGATGCTCACCGAAAGATTCCTTATATATTCCCTTAAGAGTTTCCTCCAAGCTCTTTGGAGGCACAGCAGCACCTGTAAACATCCGGGCAGATTCAGCCGCTGCAGGAGCAGATGTTTTAGCAGCACCGGTTTCCTTTGATTTCTTAAAGATACCTCTTATTTTTCTTATACTGTCAATACCGGCCGATGTCTTAGGGTTCCCATACTCCTTTGGAGAAGGTTCTTCATCTTCAAAATCTTCAGACAGAGTATCTTCCGAATCAGGGTACTCTACATCAAAATCTGCTTCACAAGAATAATCAAAATCCTCCGGGATTTCACATTCTTCGTCTTCTTCCTCGTATGACTCTTCACAGGAATAATCTTCATCCTCATCTTCCAATGAAAGTCTCTGTGCTTGAACATTCCAGTCCCGAGTATACTCATCATGCTCCGCATTCTCCACATATCTCTGATTGATAAAACTGCAAACATCATCGAAGAGTTCACCTGAAATCCTAAAAGTCTCTTTTCCAAATACCACGAGTGTTATTTCCATCTCATGATCTTCAAGAAAAGCCTTGAATGCATCCGTCGCAATCTTTATTCCCAGATCCTTAGGAAACTGATATGTTCCTGTAGCAAGAAGTGGATAAGCTATGGACCGACAGCCCTTTTCATACGCTATGTAAAGCGATTCATCATAGCATTTCCTTAAAAGTTCTGCCTCACCTTCATCTCCGCCTACCCACCGGGGGCTGCTCACATGAATAATATATTTGGCATTAAGGTCAAAAGCAGGAGTGACTCCCACTTCACCCGGTTCAAGAGCACCTATCTTCTCCCTCTCAGCAAGAAGCTTTTCTCTGCCTGCTGCCTCATATATCGCATAGTCAACACCATCACCAATTGTAACCTTAGGGTTTGCTGTATTGACTATGGCATCTGCTTCAACTTTTGTTATGTCATTACGGATAATCTGAAAAGGCATAATGGCCTCCCTCAACAATCAGTCTTACTGCAATAACCAAAGCTCTTTTCTACCAGTTTCATAGTATCCTCTATGCTTCGGTTTTCATCACGAACAAACACATTAAATCCGCTATTTGCAAATCTATCGTAACTCTCTTTTGAGTTTATCAGCTTGAGGCATTGTCTGAAGTTTTCTATAGCAGCATCCGGATCATTTTCATCCAAAAGGAGCTGATATAAAAACTGTTTCTCTTTATCTGGCCTTTCAAAAAATCTCCTAACCGAAATCTCCGGGTCAGCAAGCATGATAGCAACATGGTTCTTATCAGAAATCTTCCAAAGCGTTTCAACCGATATATTAGTATCAACAAAAATCTTTTTCCCTTGACCGGAAAGCTTTTCAAGTATCTGCAGCTCAAGCCTCTCGCATTCCAAAGAAACACCCTTATTTTATTTTTTATACCATTACTTTTTGTAGCAGTGCCAGAACTGGCTTCTGGCCTCAAGTACAAACTCACCGTCTTTTTCAATCTTATCCTCGAAATACGCAAGTAGCTTATCCTCGCAGCCGGTAATGATTTTCTCTTGATTACTATAGTAATCCTTCATCTTTGCCACAATTTCTTTTGCCTCTGTATAATGCCAGAAGTTTGGCAAAAGAACTGATTCCACCCTCGCAAAATACTTCTCCATCATGGCTATGTACTGATTTCTCTTCTCTGTCTGTATGGCTATTGTTTCATCTATAAAGGACACATCTTCCCCGATTGCCTCAAGCACTTCCTTAAAGAGATTGTTCCAATTTGCCACATTTCCGCCGTTAAAGGAGAAAAAACCATTCTCTGCCACAGCCCTGCTTGCACTAGCCACCAAAGCTTCGATATTCTTTATCTCAGAATCAAGATAATGCGCTACAACCACATCATAAACACCGGTTCTTTCTATTTGTTCCCAGGTCTTCTCATCCTCGAGATCAGAAAATTCAAGGCTAATTTCCACTCCCTCGGGCAATTTATCCATATTATCAGGTATAAATTTTGCAAAGTCATCAGCCCAGCTTCCATGAATATCGTATCCGGATATCTTTGTCCCCTTAGGAATATCAGTCCAGTTGTTTCTCCAAAGCTTCGCATATCCGCATCCAAGATCCAGGACTCTGTTTTCCTCTTGAAGATCAAGTGACCGGAAAATTCTTACATACCAGTCCATCTCTCCGCTTGTATGTTTCAAAGCATCCCAATGGCGCTCATCCGCCGACTGGTCAGCGCTGACATACTGCACTATCCCTGCAACATCATCCCAATCAAGACTCTCCTTGCGGGCTAATGTTCTTTTGATTGCATCTGTGATCTTCTCAAGCTGATATTTCTTTTCCTCCATCTTCTGAAGCTGAATCTCCAGTGCACCTTTGATGTCTCCTGCTTCTCCACTCTTTAAGTTGTCACGGATTTCTTCAAGTGAAAATCCTATCTGCTTCAAAGCAACGATCTTTTCAAGAATCTGCAGTGCTGCATCATCATACAAACGATAATTACCTTCAGAATACTCTGTCGGCTTAAGGAGTCCCTTTTCATCATAAAGACGTATCGCCTTTTGTGATACTCCCGCCTTTTTAGCCATTTCTCCGGATGTCATTTTCTTCTCCATTTCCAGAACCTCCTTTTTGATTATATGTCCACCTTAAGGGGTTCCCTAAGGGAAGAGTCAATGATCATTTTAAAATTTTTTATAGCCGGGCACACTACGAAAATTTAGTTAAACTCCGGGTACCTGTTATACCATTGGCGAAAAAAGATGATATTTGACGCGATCACTCTTTACTTATTCTCAATGTGAAGAAGATGCGGTTGCTGCGGATGTCGATGCAATCATTATCGCAACAAGCATAGCTGTCTGCTCTGCTATTATCATTGCAAGTGCCCCGCTCGTCACTGAAGCATCTGTGACAGAATTCTCCTCTGAATATACACCGGATACCACCATGGCCCCAAGCATAAGCTTTGTCTGCCTGCTCATATCTAACATGCCAAATCCCTTTTTGCCATTGAAGAATTCTGAAGCTTCAGCTATCTCAGATATCAACTCCTCAACACTCATATTGATGTTAATCAGAGTTCCCAGGGACGCAAGTTCATATTCTTTTCCGTATTTCAAGCCTGCTGCTTTAAATGCATTATATATTTCAAGAGCCCTGTCCCTCTTATCCTCATACCTGCCATCATATATAGTAAGTACCTGAGTAAGTGAATACGCAGCATTCTCATGAAGTGAAAAGCTCTTCTTTATGTATTGATATGCATCTTCAAGCTCCGTGAGAATGTCTTCCACACTTTTTTCTGTCATGGCAAGCAGCACAGCAAAACTGGTATCCTCATCAGAAGTAATGAAAGGATGATTTTTCTTCATTCCGGTCATTATGGCATTAGTTTTCTCAATGATGGCATCTGCCTCTGCAAACTTGCCTACATCACAGATTGACATGGCTGCAAGTACCCTGTATGTTGATCCAAAGAATTTGCCCTTCTGGAACTTGTTATATACCTCTACCAACTCATCAATATACTTTTCGGGATCACTGCTAAGTGCCATTCTTGTTGATACAATAAGCTCATTATTGCCACGAAAAAATGAAAGTGCCCCCTGCTTATCCCTTAAGAGCTTTCTGCACTCCTTCAAATACTCCACATCCACTGTCTTTTCCTTTTCTGCAAAAGCAGCTCCGGCTACAGCCTTCAATAAGCTGTTCTCAAGCTTAAACCCTTCATGAATAATATTCCGGTTTTCAACTAATAATTCACATCTCTTCTGAACTGTGTCTTTCATCCTGTCTGTCTCCTCCATGCGTTTTTTATTTGTTCACGTTATCATATGGGTTAAATCCAACAGGTTCATCTGTTTCATATTGCTGGGACTGCTGATAACCTACAGGGTCGTCATTATTATATGTCGCTGTGGTATCGACCACCCTGTCATGATCATATGACTTATCCTCTAAATAACTTGGATTGTCGTCCATGACCAGCGCTGCGATTATATAAGCAGGAATCCCAAATCCCGTAAAGAATACGGCTATTCCCCATCCAATACGTACCCATGTAGGATCAACACCAAAATACTCAGCTATGCCTCCGCATACGCCACAGATTTTTCTATCATTACTTTTATAAAGTTTCTTTTCACTCATAACACATGCCTCTTTATCTTCTACAAATGCATTAACGTTTCCTTATAATACCATTTTATATCTGCAGGTCAGCACAATATACCTTCAATGCAAAAAAAACAGCCTTCTTATTCTTCCATTACAGCGATATCTCCTTCAGGATCTCCGCAGCCTTCTCACTACCGTGCTTTGCGGCATATGAAGCCCATTTCTTTGCCTTCACGAGGTTCGGCTTATCCTCATAGTTCCCATTAAAATATGCTTCTGCCACCTGCTCTGCTGCATCTATGCTACCCTTTCCAGCCTTGTCGATCAGGTCAAGCAGTGCAAGCTTCTTTTCATCAGGTATAATTTCGTCCTTCATTCTGTCCCTTCACTTCTTTCTTTTATCATCCAGTAAAAATCCTGCCAGCAGTATCACCGGTACAGCCAGCACAGACAACAGCGCCATAGCACCATACTCAATCCCGGACTTACCCTTATTTTCATTATCATTTCTTTTATTCTGATTATCCATGCTGCCTCCTTTCGAAAACACTACTGTTTTCAGATTATTATACATGAATTCTTTAGGTTTGTTTAAGGTCTGAGTTGTATATTAAATCCATCGAGAGGTGAAAACCTTTTGGAAAATCGCTTTTGCAGAAAAATCTTCATAACATAAAAAACTGCCAGGTTGTTAACACCTGGCAGTACCCTCCAAACAACATGAAAACCATGTCCATTATTCACTTGTCCTTATGCAGCTGCATGCTCTGCCAGATAATTCTCAAATTCCTGGTTGAATCCGCGGTAACTAACCTTCAGCGGGAATTTGAAATTCATTCCAAAAACACCCAGGAGTGACTTAGCGTCCACTGTCAGATGATTATATGAAATATCTACGTCAAAATCGCATTTTGAAGCTGCGCTTACAAAATCCTTAACCTGCCGGGGATCCAACTTGATAAATTTACTCATAGTCATAATACTTGTCCTCCTCTGTAAACAACAGATTACAGCATCGTTTCCGATTGCCCTATCTAATATTTCCGAAACCAACCTATCATCTTTTGAATCGGATTACCATATGGCATCGAAGTTAATGAACATCTTGTACCAAAGTGTACGATACTTATAGGATATTTTTATATCAGATATATGGCTTTTTTATCACTTTTATAAATCCCCTTAAAAACTTAAAGTGCACCGCCGGTTTTTCTTGGTTTACGCCTCAAAATCCAGACAGCTTCTGATCTTTGTAAATGGTCTTACCTTAGTATCAGCTACCGCTACGTGCTCCGGATGTACAGAGTATCCCTTAAGAGCTTCCTCATTTTCAAATGTTGAATCTAGCATCAGATCAGCATTTGATGATTCCAGACCATTGATATTCACTTTAATGTCAACAATTCCGGGAACCTTTTCCTTAAGACCCTCTAGTCCTTCTTTAATGCCCTTTTTAATTTCATCCTTTTCCTCAGCTGTCAATTCATCCTTCAAAGTCCATAAAATAATGTGTTTTACCATAATTACCTCTTACTTTCTTTTCCTATTCCCATCCCTTACATACATCACACCAGCCTTCAGTATCAATAATCTTTTCAAGTTCTTCCGGTCTTACTCTTACAGATGTGAATTCATTACCACCTGCAGGGTGCACAAACTCAAACCTTTTCATCGACACATCAAGCCACACCGGAATCCCTTCAGGCACTGCAAATGGACAGACTCCCCCGGGCTGAAATCCTGTTATATCCTCCACCTGATCTCTCGGGATCATATGTGGCTTTGTATGGAAAACTGACTTGAATTTGGAACTGTTTACCTTCCCATCTCCTGCCATAACTACGATCACAGGTTTTTCATCCACCACAAAAGACAAAGTCTTTGCAATCTCCGGTTCCGTACATCCAATCTGCCGAGCAGCATGTTCCACGGTATCTATTGTCTCAGCATGCTCTGTCAGTCTGTCACCATATCCTTTTACATCAAGAAATTTCTTAACTTTTTCATTTACCATCTCACACATCTCCCCATTTTTCGGTAAAAACAAGCCCAGGCCATTATGTTTATATTCATCTCAATTCCGCTGCAACCTTCTGATATATCAAATAGTCCTCTTCCATAAAATTCACGATAGTAATTTCCATTTCATATCCGGGATTCGTTGAAGTCCATTCCTTAATTGCAGTAAGGGCAACCATTGCAGCTTCCTTCTTGGGATATCCATAAACTCCTGTTGATATTCCGGGAAAGGCTATGCTATGAAGGTCATTTTCTCTGGCAACTTCCAGACTGTTCCAGTAACAGTTTCTCAGATCCCTGGCATCCGTCACACTACCACTGTATATCGGTCCTACAGTATGAATGACGTGCTTTGCGGGAAGGTTAAAGCCTCCCGTGATCTTGGCCTCACCGGTTCTACAGCCATTAAGCGTTCTGCATTCATTTAGCAGTCCCGGGCCTGCAGCTCTGTGTATCGCGCCATCCACTCCGCCTCCGCCCAGAAGGGAGCTGTTGGCGGCATTAACGATCGCATCAACCTTCAGTTTTGTTATATCTCCTACATGATATTTTATACTGTTCATGTTTCAGCCCCCTTATCAGTATCACCATCTGCTTCAACAAGCACAAACATATCATCAGGCTGCTTGCACCTTGGACATACATCAATATCACGTATGCTTTTACCTTCCTTTTCCTCGTCAAAAATGTAACCGCATGCTCTACATCTGTAAACTGCCATAAGCACCTCCTCAAACCACATTGTTAGCAATATTATACTCTATAGACATTACAAATTGGCAAAAGAAGAAAAATCCCCTGCAGCTATTTTGCTGCAGGGGCATCTGTCTTGTTAGCTCATCCGGCACTTAGTGCCACATTCCACCAAAAAGTGAAAGTAACAGTTATATTTGCATCAGTTACCCTGTATTATAACATTTTCAACGAGCATGCTTGGCATTACCATGCTTCCATCACAGAGAAGTTCTTTGGATACAGCCTTGATATTCTTTAACATATCGAAAAGGTTGCCACTGATCATAGTCTCTATTACAGCACCCTTTATCTCACCATTTTCAACATAGAATGCCTGCTTGGCTACACCTGACATCTCGCCATTTGCACCAGGCTGTCCTGCAGAAACAGATCCGACTATGAGACCTCTCTTAACGCCCTTAACCATATCCTCATAGGGTGTATCTCCGGCATCAACAATAAAATCAAAGGATGAATTCGGTGCACGCTTCACTCCGCACTTATTTGCAGCATATAAGCTAACCGCAAAACTCTTAAGCACACCATTTTCAATAAGGTCATAATCCTCGGATCTGAAACCATCAGCGGTGTGAACCTCACGGAGAATAATCCTTTCATCAGAAGGATTGGATCTGACTGTAAGAAGCGGTGATGCCACCTGCTCTCCAAGCTTATCCATCCACAGACTGGTCTTGGTGATAAGAGTATGATCAACAACAGCGTTGGCGATAACTCCTCCGATCATCTGAGCTGCGCAGGCAGGTGTAAGAATGATATCACCCACAAACTTATCATTTATCCTGATGGGATTGAGAGAATTCTCGGCATCTGTCAGATCCTTCTCAATATTACCCAGGTTAATCAGTCTATCATCGAGATTGTCAAAGGTAACCGCAGTAACTGCAACACCCGTTGATGACTTGCCGTCATTACCTGCAAACTCAACTACGATTATATAGCAGCCGGCTTCTGACTCATCCTTTGTTCCATTCGTATTCATAAAAAATGAATGACTTTTAACATACTTAGCGAACATCTCGATGATCATAACGTTCTTATGCCTTGTGGCAATATCATCAGCAAGCTCCTTGGTTCTCTCCATAAGCTTCTCGATGTCAGGAGTAAGTGCTCCCATGGAAAACTTTGCAGGCTCAAGTCCCGGTGCAATATCGAAACACTCATCCGGATTTCCTGCTTCAGCAGATGCGATAACCTCGTCAATTGCTTTTTCCACAGATTCCTTATCGCACTTATTTATGCTGGTAGCTGCCTTCTTGTGATCCTTTATAACCTTTATAGCTATATCATTGTCAAAGAGAGTTCTGAAAAGTGTAAACTTTCCATCCTTCATTGTGATCTCATTAGTCTCTGTCTCAGAGATAGTGAAGTCTGCCTTAATTTCGCCTTTTGTCTTTATATACTCAGAAATTATTTCTGATACTTCCTGTAAGTTAGCCATTTATCTACCTCCGATCGTTATTTTGCACTTAATTGCAGGGCCGCCTGTTGAAACCGGCATCATCTGTTTCTTGCCACAGTTTCCGGGCCACCAGATTACGGAGTCAGATACCATATCTACAGTTTTAAGCATATCAAAAGCAATACCTGAAACAGTTGTATCCAGAATTGCTTTTCCAATCTTACCATTCTTGATCTCATATCCGCAGGTAATACCAAACATAAACTCACCTGTAAGGTCAGCCTGTCCGTTGCCTGTCGCCACAAGATAATAACCGTCATCTACAGATGCGATCATATCCTCAAGCTTGTCCTTGCCGGGAAGGACCGCAGTATTTCTCATACGGATAAGAGGCTCATCTGAGAATGTAAAGCCTCTGGCATTACCGCAGGGTTCTTTGCCAAAAAGAAGAGCACTTTCTCTGTCATGCATGAAATCCTTAAGAATTCCGTTCTCAACAAGAACCGCATCCTTAGCCACAACACCCTCATCATCGAGATAAACCGGGAAGGGTGCCTCTTCTCCAAGAGCAGTATGGGCAAAGTCAACGATGCTAACGAGCTCTGATGCAACCTGTTTTCCAAGATTAGGGCCAGCAACGGAACCGCCCTGAACAAGGTCAGCCTCAACAGTATGACCAACAGCTTCGTGTGCGATCATACCGGCAACATCAGGATGAAGGATTACGGTCTTAAGACCTGCCTCAGCATAAACGCCGTTTGCCTTCTCTTTTACATTCTTATAAAGCTCCTCAATTCCCTCGAAAATAGGATTAAGGTCAGCAAAATACTCCCCTGCATGACCACAGCCAAAGAACAGCTTAAACAGCTCAACGGGCTGTCCGTCCTTTGATGTCATACTGAGTTCAACAAGAATTCTGCATCTAGGATACGCAACGTGACCATCGGCTGCATCTGAAGTAACAATAATCTTCTCCATTGTTGTCTCATCATAAGAAACTGTTCTGGAAAGAAGATCTGTGTAATTCTTCTCAATATGTGCATCGATTTCCTTGCAGATATCCACGATCTTTTTCTGCTCATAATCAATTATCATTCTGGGAGATGTTATCCAGGAACCTGCAAGCGCAGGGTAGATATTCTTCTTCTCTGTATTAAACTTATCAAGATATTTAGCATTCTCTGTTGCTGCCTTGATGGTCTTTGCCGCAGCATCAGCAGAATATTCTGAGGTAGATGCAAAGCCATAGGCTCCTCTGCAATACACTCTGGCACAGATTCCGCTCTCCTCGGATCTTGCATTGACTGTAAGATTTCCGTTCTGGATTACGATACGTCTGTACCTGTTTTCCTGTCCCCTTAGGACTGTCTGTACCCCTGTTTCGAAGAGGCCTTTTTGTCCTGTTAAGCTGTCTTCTAACATTTGCTATCCTCCAATACTTTTTTCGTTCCCCCACATACCTTAATATTTTAGCAATTTAAAGCGCTAATGCCAACTAAAAGAATGGATTTTTCCACTTTAGGCTACTGATGCCATTTCCGCATTGATAAGGTCTTCGCTTTCAGCCATTGCTTTAAGTGTCATTTCAAGAAGTTTATCGAGTTCCCAGCCAAGCTGATCTGCTCCGCGCTCAATCACTTCCCTTGAGCAACCAGCAGCAAAGCCTTTGCTCTTATACTTTTTCTTAAGGGACTTTAGCTCCATATCCTTTGTGCTCTTTGAAGGTCTCATGAGAGCTGCAGCCCATACAAGACCTGTCAACTCATCCGCTGCAAAAAGGACTTTCTCCATCTCGTGAACGGGTTCAACATCTATGGTCACACCGCATCCCACCGTGATTCCATAGCCATGAGAACAAACTGCATGAATAATGTCCTCGCTGACACCGCCATCTCTTAATAATTCGGGAGCTTTTAAGCAATGTTCCTCAGGATATAGCTCAAAATCAATATCGTGAAGGAGTCCAACTATCCCCCAATAATCAGCCTCGTCGGTATACCCAAGTTCTTTTGCATACCACTTCATAACTGCTTCTACAGTCAGTGCATGCTGGATATGAAATGGATCCTTGTTATATTTTTTCAATAATTCGAATGCTTCATCTCTTTTAATCATATGCATCCTCCTCGTGCATTTTGCAAAAATTCTTCCATCAAAGTTTTTTCATAGTCATCCTTTATCAAGGTAATTTTATCTCCGGCAGCACTAAAAGCATCTATAAACCATCTGTTGCACTGCTTAAGGTTTTCGATTGAACAGTCTGCTTCCACTATCCTGGACTCCACTTCCGATTCATACCTGATGATATCATCGAAATGCTCTTCTATATAATCCTCGGTCATTGCCAGACAGATAAACCTTATGTTCCGGAGATATTCCTCGGTAAAATTATTTTTCCATTCAGGCGAAACATAACACCCTTCAACGATCATATGCTGTTTGTTCTCAATGGCAGTTTTGATCATTTCACAAACTATAGGCCAAAGATAATCCGTTAGCTCATCATCATCTTCAGGAGTCAGATTAGTATTTCCACTTCTGATCAGCCCCATCTTGAGATGGTCTATAGAAAGATATGGGTACTTGTATTTTTCAAGCAATCTCTGTGCCAGTACGGTTTTTCCTGTATGGGATGCTCCTGTAATAAGTATTATCATAATATCCTCATCAAATATATTTAATTATTCAATCCACCATTCAGGTGTCAGATCACCAAGTTTCATCACACGGTCAGCAGCGTAATCAATCATTATATCTATATCTTTATATTTTCCTGGCATGAGCTGAGTCATCAATTCTCTGCATGCACCACAAGGAGCACCTTTTCCTTCATTCGGAGGAATGCAAAGAACCCTGTCGATTTCATAATCTCCATTGGTAATCATATTAAAGATTGCGTTCCTCTCTGCACAGATTCCCAAAGTAGAACATGTATCAATACATACCCCTGTATAAATATTCCCTGACTTTGATCTCACCGCAGCAGATACTTCCCCGGCAGACACATAATCAGAAATTGTTACGGGTTTAAGCACAGCCTTTGCTGCGTCATACATTTCTTCCCATATTTTATCCACAATCAGCTCTCCTTGTATCAACAATACTCTGGTTTTATCACGTTAATATCAGATGTCTGAAATTTCATCTTTATGTTTAGGCGCGTCAGATTATAGCTCCCACTTCTTCCACACATCAGGCTGATACCCGAGTGTAGACTGCCTTCCATTTCTTACAATGGGTGTCTTTATGATCTGCTGATTTTCAAGAAGTTTCTCCAGCTTGTCTTCGTCCGCGATATATTGCAAAAGAGCTACAGCGTCCTTATCCTTCGCATCAGGATTCACCATGTTCATGATACCTCCATTGGCACTTGCAACTGATGTGAGTTCGCCCTTACTCATGCCTTTTTCTTTCATATCAACAAACTGGAACTTTATGCCACGCTCCTTGAAAAATCGCTCTGCTTTCTTTGTATCATTACACTTTTTTGTACCAAATATCTGTATCAACGTGTTACCTCCATATCTATACCTGTCTGCCCGGATTAAAAATAGCAAACATCGTCATCACCTTTTCACTGCATTATTTATGATTTTTCCAACCTCTTCATCTTCCGTCAGATCATAAACCATCCTGTAACAATCAATTGCCTGGTCATCCCTTCCAAGGCTCATTGCTTCTTCTGCAGCTTTGTAAAGCAGTGCAAGCGTAATTGGATTAGCTTCGATTGGAATCTTATTATCCTTAAGAATCTGTTGTATTCCTTTAAGGCTCTTATCCCCAGCCTTCTTTCCGACTGCCTTCTCAAGAAAAGCTATCTCAAAATCTGCCTGTTTGGTTTTTTCAAAGTACTGACTATACATGTAACAAGCTGCAGCTACATCCGGCATATACTTCTCAAGATAATACCAGCCAAGATTTCTGTAATATGCAGCCATTTCTGCCCTGGTGCAGCAGTAATTATAGGAATCAGATGTATATGAATACTCCCCTTCGATATCTCCCAGCTGCTTGCAGCATTGTATTATGCCAAGAATAGCTTCCATATCCACAGGATTCTCAAAATGAGCGCTTATCCATTCCTGCTGAGACTTGGAATAATCTCCTAAGGACAACAATTCTCTCGCCTTCTCTTTATGCAGCATCAGTGTATCTTCTTTTGAAATTTCATATTCTTTGTCACCAAGAACATAATATTCATATAAAAAGACTTCCGAAATGTGCTTTAAACAGACAGTATTCTTATTACCTGTTTCGACATATCTTATATCACCCATCTACTTCCTCCAACAAAAACATATTTTTACTATAACAGAAAAAAGTCCTTTTAACAGTAAATAATACTGTCAAAAGGACTTTTTTCAGACAATTTTTCATGGTCCTATAAAGAACAACTTTGTGGGATTTTCTTTGATCATAAAGTCCGTCACTAAACTTGTCTCGTAAAAAATCGGAATGAAATGTCCTCCTTTAATCACATATAACTTACGGTTTCAGACAGCTCTTTCCTGCTGTTATGGTTATCAAGCGGGCCTGCCCCCTCTGCTGCATAGCCAAGATCAAGAAGCATGAGAATCTCCTCATTTTCAGGAAGTCCCAGATCCTTTGCAAGCGCATCAGGATCAAAGAAATTGAGCCAGCAGCTGTCCACTCCTTCATTTGCCGCAGCAAGCATCAGATGCGTTGCTACTATGGAAGCATCCTCAACACCCGAATCTCTTTTTCCTCCGGGATAAGTGAATACATTATTTTTATCAAAAGCCACAACAAGTACAGTCGGTGCACCGTAACGGCAGGGAGTAGCCTTATCTATCTTTGCAAGATTTTCCTCGGACTCAATAACATACACATGCTGCTCCTGAAGATTCTTTGCAGTAGGTGCAAGGCGCCCTGCTTCAAGAATTGAATTAAGCCTTGCCCTGTCTACTTTCCTGGTATCATACTTTTTGCATGAATAACGGTTTTTTACAACATCCATAAATTCCATCACTAATACCTCCTTTTTTGCTTAGTCCATTTTCATCATATACTTTATATCAATATTCCATCAAAAGAATAGTCTTCCATAAGCACTTCCTCAATCACTATCCTCATCCATTGTTTCCAACAAAAAACTTACAGGTCTGAATCCATCGTTACAAGAAATCATTGCCGATCTTGGATTTTTCATCCAACCATCATAGAAATTCTCACCACCATGAGCCAGTGTCATTACAAATGGCGACACAGTTTCCCATGCACTCTCACAGAATCCTTCCGGTCTTTCCCATCCATTGCAGACAAAAGTCTGAGCAAGCTTCATTGAGCAAGCATGTTCTATAGGGTTTTCATACTTTGCCATTAGATCTTCATATCGAGCTATCTTTTTAACAGTGATTCTTACCTTCTTCATGCGGCTATTATTCTCCCTGAAAATGTCGTCCCAACTGCAGTATCCTTAGATATTACCATTTGTTCCCTTGTAATAAAGATTAACAGTTATCATATCCCAGATACCTCCTCTATACCAACTATATCCAGCATTCCGCGAACAAGCATATATACAACAAACATAGCTCTACTATAGCAAAAAAATTGCCTTCGCACAGTATTTTCTACTGGCAGCAGGCAACTTTTGATTCTTATTCCGTATTCATTTTTATTTGTTTACAGCCTCCGGAAAAATAACCTTGTTTACGAAGAAGAATATCAGCATGCTGACGCCTCCATTTAGTATTGTGGTTCCGATATTATAGACAAAATCCGGAACGAACTTGCCGGCAACTGCTACCCAGATGCAGTTAATGGAGTTAACTATGCATGTGATGAGACAAAATGCAAGGAAATACCACATTATCTGGTACAATATATTTCCCTTGCTTCTAAAAACAAAGTTTCGCTGAATTGGAAAGTTTATGCATTCTCCTATGAACATCGCTACCATATATGCGCAGAAATAAGGAAGTCCTCCATGCGCCACATCGTATCCTATGATATTCCACTTGAATGATTCGCCAAAAAGTGTGATCTCTTTTCCCGGCCATCCAAAGTCAACCATAGGAAGACCTCTGAAAACTGCGGGGAGAAACTGCAGCATAATATATTTAAATATGGTTATAAGATTGGAGACGATCACGAACAGTCCGCCCTCACGTATCCATTTTGCTGCTGCAGGATGTCTTTTGACAAAGGCCTCCCATATATTAACTATACCTGTCATGATTTATGTCACCTCTTTTATTTAGCCGAGCTTTTTCTCGTAAGCTTTATTCTCCCGACTATTCTTAAAATACCATTTTATGACATGGAAAAGGCCTCCAAAGAAATGTCCGTTCACCATCTTAACAATTCCATGAACCATTTCCATGTTAACAGCTCCCCCTGTCATCTTCGCCATAGCCCTGAATGGCATGTTATATATGAATAGTGTGTTTAGATCAGGTTTTCCGCTTTCATCGGCCTTTTTCTTCATGGCCGTTAGTCTTTTGTATACAAATCTTGCAAGACCACTCTTTGCATAATACATCTGGCAAATAGCATCGTTTTCTGAAAGAAGGCCACTCCATTTCCCATCAGGGATTACTCGTCCTAAAATTTCCTCGAATTCAGCATCTGACACATTTTCAATCTTCCCGGAATAATAGGATTTTAATTCTGTTTCATTATAAGGAAGTTGAGATGTTGTTCCGACTACATGGCAGGATGCGCATATCCTTATATCAGCGCTGCTAGCTCCGACTTTTATCTCATAGTCACCCTCTTCAATCTCCCACTTATTAGTTTTTACATTAAAATAGCGGAAGGTCTTGTCATCGAAAGGAATCTCAACAGTCTTGCTTTCTCCGGCTTTAAGAAATACCTTCTTAAAGCCCTTGAGTTCCTTTTCAGCCCTGAATACCTTTGCTCCGGGAAGGCCGACATAGAGTTGAACAACCTCTGCGCCATCAAAGCTACCTTCATTCTTGATCGTGACACGAATCCCCTTATCCTTTATTATTTCAAGATCGCTGTATGAATAATCAGTATAGGAAAGACCAAAACCAAAAGGATACAGCACCGGCACTCCTGCCTTTTCATAATATCTGTAGCCCACATAG
Organism: Butyrivibrio sp. AE3004; assembly: GCF_000703165.1. Lineage (NCBI taxonomy): Bacteria > Bacillati > Bacillota > Clostridia > Lachnospirales > Lachnospiraceae > Butyrivibrio > Butyrivibrio sp. AE3004. The sequence continues at coordinate 345,643 of NZ_JNLQ01000002.1, read as the reverse complement.
ATTCCCTCGCGATACTCTGAATTTCTCTCGCTACTTGGATAATATCTGTAACAAGGAGTATCCTCAAGCCTTCTGGGTATTGTCTCATTGAGCTTTCCTGAAGGATTGATTTTGCCTGTAAGGATATCGAGCGCCGCACCGGCACCGGCTTGTCCATTTAAATAGCAATGAAGCAGTGCCTTAAAATAGTGGTGCCAGGGCATCTCAATTGCAGATCCGGCACTTATCACCCCAACAAGATTTGGATTAGCCTGTCCAAGCTCTTGAAGAAGCGTTATCTGGTTCTGCGGAATCCTCATATGGCTCCTATCCATTCCCTCAGACTCGCTGTCTTCATTAAGGCCAAAGAAATAAAGTACAACATCTGCCTTGGAAGCAAGGTCAATTGCCTCCTTCTTCATAGCTGCATCCTCTTCGCCGTTCCTGTTGTAGCCATGACTCATGCCAACAACCTGAAGATCATAGTTCTCTATAATATTGGAAATAGTCTCCAGTTTTGTCACGTTAACAAGCGAGGAGCCTGCGCCCTGATATCTGGGTGTAAAAGCAAAATCACCGATTATGGCAACTCTTGCGCCCCTCTTAAGAGGCAGGATCTTATTCTCGTTTTTCAAAAGTACTGAGCTCTCAGCTGAAGCTCTTCTTGCAATTTCATGATGAACATCCTTATCGAAGGTATCCGGCTTATTTTGCGCATTGACATATAATGTCATGACTACATCCAATAGTTCATCTACTCTGTCATTGACATCCTGTTCGGATATCTTTCCTGAGCGAACAGCCTCTATCAATTCTCTTGCAGAACCAAGTCCGGGATTTGGCATCTCAAGATTGGAGCCTGCGGCAACTCCGAGGGCATGGTCATTTGATGCGCCCCAGTCAGTAATTACGATACCTTCAAACCCCCACTCATTTCGGAGGATGTCTTTTAAGAGGTGTTTGTTTTCATTAGCGTAGGTGCCGTTCACCTCGTTGTAAGCTGACATTATTGTTTTAGCGCCGCCCTCCTTCACAGCTATCTCAAAGCCAGTTAGATATATCTCGCGAAGCGTTCTTTCATCCACAACGGCATTCATTGCCATCCTTCTAAGTTCCTGTGAGTTCACTGCAAAGTGCTTAGGACAGGCATAGACTCCTTTTGACTGTATACCCCTTACATAGGATGCCGCCATTTTTCCGGCAAGGTAAGGGTCTTCGGAAAAGTACTCAAAGTTACGGCCACACAGAGGGCTTCTTTTTATATTGAGGCCGGGACCGAGCAGGACATTAACTCCGAGTGCCATTGCCTCTTCTCCAAGAGCCTGTCCCATTGTCTCACCAAGCTCAGTATCCCAGCTGTTTGCTACCGTAGCAGCTGTAGGGAAACAGGTCGCAGGAAGGGACTCATTTAGTCCCAAATGATCTCCTGCGCCTGCCTGCTTCCTTACACCGTGAGGTCCGTCCGAGCAGAAGATGGAAGGAATCCCAAGCCGTTTATTGTCCCTGGTCTCCCACTCGCCTTTTCCGCTGAGGAATGCTGCTTTTTCTTCTATTGTCATCTTGCCTACTATTTCTGAATACTTCATGATTAAACTCATACCTCCGCCATGAGGAACTTTAGTTTGCGCTCTTTTTCTTCTTAACGATAAGAGTAATTCCGCAGATGATTATAAGTGCTGCTACTATGTCGCCTGCAAGGAGTGCCTTCTGCCAGCCTGCCATCTTATAGGATACGGTTGATCCTGAAACGATACCCTGCATAGCATTTGAGTTGGCTACCATATACAAAACATTATGAGCTGCATTTCTCATTGCATTTACACCTGTTGCAGAGCTCTGGTCTGTGAGCTTGCCGTCCGCAAAAGTGTTGAGCATCAGGTCGTTACCTGCTCTGAGACCTAAATCGGGATCCATATATGCTGAGCCTCCGAAGTAGTCAGACTCAACAGCACCCTTAAAGCCCCATTCATTTCGAAGTATCTGTGTCTGCAGACCATACTGACCGCCTGCCCATACAGTACCGATTCTGTTGTATGCACTCATTATTGCTGTTGTAGCATTGATCGTAGCTGTCTGAAGCTGACTGTTCTCGTCATAATAGTTTACGTCAGCTTTTGCTTCCTTAACTGCAAGCTCGAAGGGACGAAGATAAATTTCCCTGAGTGCCTGTTCGTTAAGCCATGTTGCAATACCGTTTCTTCCATCTTCCTTGTCATTTACTGCAAAATGCTTGATGTAGGTGTAAACACCATACTTCATTGTTCCGCTGATTTCGTTAGCTGCAATCTTACCTGCAAGGAGGCCATCCTCTGAATAGTACTCGTAGTTACGTCCTGCAAAAGCATTTCTGTGTGTATTCATAGCAGGTGCATACCAGCCGTTGAATCCGTTGTAAAGTCCCTGCTCTCCGACCATCTCACCAAGCTCTTTTGCAAGCTCTACATTCCAGGTTGCCGCAAGCATTTCCTCTGCAGGGAATCCAATGCAGATAGCATCTGCTCCATTTGCTGATACCCATGTTGACCAGCCCATAGGTCCGTCATAATCAAGTGTTGCAGGCTTGCCAATGCTTAGGATCTCAGCTGTATTGTATCCTGCGTTTGCAAGCATATTTGCTACGCTTTCGACATCAAGCTCGTCAAGAAGAAGATCCCATGCAGGATCATCATAAGCAAGACCTCTTACGTTTATGAGCTGAACTCCATTCTCTGCATTTGTCACAGGCATCTTATCTGTGTAAACAAGGCTGCCTTCTACATTACCTGTCTTTGCATCTGTATTTTCATCAAAAACTGTCTCAAGTGCTGTCTTTATATAATCCTCAGCTGCGATATCAGCATCTGTGGGTGCTGTAGGGAAAGTGCCTGCAAAATCACTTCTGCTGAAGTTAAGCGGCTTTCCATCTGTCTTAACATCCACGAATTCAGCTGATACTTCATCAAACTGGTTTGTTGCAGTTACAATATCTGAATTTCTCTTGTTCTCACCGTTAAAGATTTCGCCTGAAAGCTCATTTTCGAAATATTTTCCGGCATCAGCTTTGTCTATAGAAGCCCAGCTGTGTGAGTTGTCACTTAAGTAAAATCCGTAACTGCCTGCATCAAGTACATAGCACTTGTTTGTCTTGTAATCATAGGAAGCAAGCTCATCGGAATCAATTGTAATTGTTACATTCTCTGAAGCGCCGGGTACAATCTCACCTGTCTTTGCAAAACCTGCAAGAACAACCTTGCTCTTCTCGATACCGCCCTTTGTGTAAGGTGCCTCTGCATAGATTTCTACTACATCTTTACCGGCCACATCGCCAGTGTTTGTAACCTTAACATTAAATGTATAGGTTCCGTCGTTATAAGAAGGTGTACCATCAAACTCCTTATCAAAGGTTGTGTAAGAAAGACCGTAACCGAAAGGATAAACTACAGCGCTGTCATAATCAAAGCCTGCATAATTGCCTTCCATAGCCTCTGCAGCTGCTGTCTCATAATATCTGTATCCCACATAGATGCCTTCCTCATATTCATTGAAGCATCCTGATTCATAACCGCCGATTGAACCATCGACATTTGAATAGTAGGTATCATCAAAGTTTACATATGAAGGATCCTTTGTAAGGTCGCTAACATAAGTATCAACTGTTCTTCCTGAAGGATTAACTGTACCGTTAAGTGCCTTTGCTACAGCGTTTGCACCCTGGTCCCCTATGCAGCCAACCCAGATTGCAGCATCGATACCATAAGAAGCATCGTTTAAGAAGTCAACCTCAAGTGCGTTTGCTGTGTTAAGTACAACTACGATTTTCTTTATATTTCCGGCATCCTTCTGAGCTTTTACAAGCTTCAGCATATCAATTTCTCTGCTGTCGAGCTCAAGGTATGTCTTGTTCTTATCCTCAGCGGTTGTTGCAAATTCGCTCATGTCTGTGGGAAGATCGCAGCCCTCGCCACCTACTCTTCCGATAATAACAACAGCCGCATCACCGTACTGTGCATAGCTGCTCTCGAGTGACTGAGGATAATCAGCAGCAGGTACCTCAGCGATGATGTCACCTGTAAACATTGCAGCTCCCATTGCTGAGATGAAACCTCTTCCGGTGTACTCAACATCCTGAGGTCCCATACCTGTCTGCATTGTTGTCTTGATAGTCTTGGTTGAAATTTCGTGATTTGCGTAGAAGTCATACAGGTCGCCGTTTACAGAAAAACCGTTTGCTTCCATTGCTGTCTTGTAATCAACCGGCTTACTTTCTGTAGCTGCACTTCCTGCTCCTGTATAGATTGGATCTACAGATGTGCGTCCAAACATTGAAATCTTTGTCTCATTTTCTGTAAGAGGAAGAGTATTATTCTCATTCTTGAAAAGAACAATGCCCTCACTCTCTACTCTCTCAGCAAGTTCCTGGCTCGCTGCAAGAAGGCTCTCTGCGTCAGCATGCTCAGCCTTATAATAATCCGCATCAAGGCCTGCGGCCTCAGGATTTGTCTTGACAACTGCGTCACCCTTACCAAAATACATGTTCATAACCGTGTACAATGGTCCTGTTAACACAAATGTTGCCACAATTGCAAGAACTGCAACAATTGCAATTATCACAGTCCATATTCTTGTGAATTTCTTTGTACTCATTTTAACCTCCTCGACAAATAACTTTTTCTTTTTGATACAGTAACAATATCAGAAAAAATCTCTTTTCAAGGATTTTGGTACGAAATGCAAAAATAGGGTACGAAATGCAAAAATCAATTTCTAAATAGTAACAGGCAACATAAATTTTCCTACAAAATAGTTTCCTTCAACGAGAGTCTGGAAGATACCATCACTACTCTCTACGGTCTCACGTACTATCTTAAGGCCAAGTCCGTGGTTCTCACTGTCCTCTTTAGTTGTCGAAAGATCGGGGTTTGAATTTATTTCATCAAGGTCTGCTTTGTTCTTAATCTCGCAGCACAAATAGTTCTGAACAACTTTTAATAAAATATGGATGTCAGGAGACTCAACCTTCTGGCAGGCTTCCATCGCATTGTTGAAAAGGTTTAAGAATATAGTACAAAAGCTCTCATCATCCACAAGAATGCTTGCCGGCAGCGTGATCTCTGTGTAGATTTTTATATGCTGCTTTCTTGCCTCTGAAATTTTCCTATTAATTATGTAGTCTATCATTGTGTTGCCGGTGGAGATATCTGAGAGATTATCGAGCTTTTCACCAATAGAGTCTGTCAGATATTTGTTAAGCTCATCATATTTCTTTTCATTAAGGAGCGTCTGAATGTAAAGATAGTTGTTCTTTAATTCGTGGCGCTCTTTTTTAATACGCTCATCGATTTCGAGCGAATAACGGTATCTGTGAACCTGTGCCTTGGTCTCTGTCAGGGCACGGTCGAGCTTTCGCTGCTCCTCATAGGAGTAAATAGTCGTAGCAAAGAGGCTATATAGAATAGGGAGCGCAGGCAGGATGATAAGTGCCATGATGGAGTCTCTGTACTCGTCGAATGCCGGTATATCCAAAAGATCAATCGCATAGTACAATAACAGGCTTATAGGAAAATATGTAAGCAGCAGTACCTGCCTGATTATACGGCTACTAACCTGTGGAATTGACTTTCTAAGGTTAATATAAAATGCATATAGAAGAACAATAAGAAGAAGGAATGAAAGAATATCAAAGAATTCATATTGTCCGCGTGACATTGAATTTTCTGCAGAATACAAGGCACCCCAGACAACCTTATACAGCTGGATGAATGCTACAAAGAAAAGTGTATACAAAAATTTTCCGATATTATACCCTTTTAGAAAAATCGCAGATGTGATCATAGGGATTCCTATTAGCAAAACCATGTTGTACCAGTAATGGTGAGGCTGAGAAAAAAAAGGAAGGGCATACGTGCCATATTGCAGAATAAAATAAAGAGCCATACTTACAGAAATATAGGCGACAGCCTTTTTCACAGGCATATTATCTGAATAAATGCGCATGAGGGAAAGTATAATGAACATAAAAATCACTATCCCATCGAATTCTATCATCCTGAATATATCATATATCATGGCTGTACCTCACGACATGGAATGGCTTAGAAAAGCCTGCTTTACCGATTCCTTCACTGATCTGCTAAGAGGAAGTTCCTCGCCGTTTGTCAAAAGAACCGTATCCTTCTGAATTCTGGTTATGGCATCGATGTTTACAAGAAAACTCCGGTGTATCTTGATAAAGCTGTAACCCTTAAGGGCACTCTCAAGTGACATCAGCTTGGTCTTCATGATTGTGGAATTCGTATTTGTTACGATGATGCATTCCTTTCGCTGAGCCTCAATATACAGGATTTTTTTTACATCAAAAGAGAAGACATCGCCACTTGATGGCTCTTCAATCTTCACAATTTGCTGACCGCGCCTTGAAAGCTCCTGAAGTATAGCAGTGACCAGAGGCTGTGCCATCTCATTAAGCTCGCTCTTTCTAATGAATCTGAAAGGCTGTACTTCGAAAGTCTGAAATACAAGGGCTTCCTTATTTGATATAAAGACTACCAGTGCCTCCGGAGAAATCTCCCTAATCCTTCTGCAAACTGAGATTCCATCCATACCCGGCATCTCTATATCAAGAAATATCATGTCGTAATGGAAATGCTGCTCTACCATTGGCAAAAATTCATCACCCGACATAAAAAAATCAAATGCCACTTCGGTATTCTGGTCGCTGAAAGTCTGTGCCAGAAGTTTCTTGGTCCTATCCAGGAATATCTTCTCATCTTCTACAATCGCTGCCTGATACATTGTTATCTCCGATAAAATAATTATATTATTACTCTTTTTTTGTTTACATGGGTTTATTTACGATTGCGCAATTAAGCAAAAATGTATAGTATTCTTTACCTTCATGGTGTCAATGAACAGTTCTTTTTCCATATGATTCACCTTCCCTGACAAAACCTAGTAATAGTAGACATCTTATTCACCCCAGACCTACATCCAGCGCCATCATAAGTATAAATCCCAGAGCAAAAAAGATTGTTCCTATGTTCGAATGTTCACCCTCAGACATTTCCGGAATAAGTTCCTCTACTACGACATATATCATGGCTCCTGCCGCAAAACTAAGAAGATATGGCATCAGTGGGATAAACAATCCGGATGCAGCAAAGACTAAAAGCGCCCCTATGGGTTCAACACTTCCGGACAAAACACCGTAAAGGAAGGTCTTTCCTTTTGGAACTCCCTCTCCCAAAAGCGGCATGGATACAATTGCTCCTTCAGGGAAGTTCTGTATTGCAATACCGATTGCCAGTGCCAGAGCTCCTGTAAAAGTAATTGTGCTGTTACCATAAAGCCAGCCTGCACATACTATTCCTACTGCCATTCCTTCAGGAAGATTATGAAGAGTAACCGCCAGGACAAGCTTCGTTGTTCTTTTAAGTCCGCTCCTTGGACCTTCCTCATTTTTATCCAGATGCATGTGAGGCGTCACCATATCCATTACAAGAAGAAAAAGCATTCCTATCCCAAATCCGACAGATACAGGAAGAAACCCGAGTTTTCCCATTTCAGCTGTCTGATCAAGTGCAGGAAGCAGGAGGCTAAAAAAAGAAGCAGACACCATCACTCCTGAAGCAAAACCTGTAAGGGCCCGCTGCATCCTCTGACTCATTTCTTTTTTAAACAAAAATACACTGGCCGCGCCCAGTGCTGTCCCCAAGAACGGAATGATGATTATATTCCACATAGCATGTAACCCCTTTCCTTCTTCTGTCAGCGTTTCACTTTTTCCTTATATACCAACTATATCCATAGAAGATAAGTTGTTTTTGCTCATCCTCAAAAACAGGATACAGAGTTTTCTTCATCCAATCTCTTGCCTTCTCAGTACTTACACTTCCATTTTCTATCTGCGCATTAACATTTGACTGTATCAGCATGAAATCCACAAAAGTTTCTAAGTCAAAAGAATACTCCATGTCGTATTCTGCCTGCTTTTCCATGATAAATCCTTCAGGCAGATCATCCTGATTCCACTTATTCTCTTTTCTAGGAGGTTTAGGAAATTTTTTCAGATATTCATCCCGGTACCACTTGGTATAATTCTCATTTCCTGTCATTTGATCTGTAATACCAAAATCGTATATGACAATAAGTCCATTATCCGCAAGAACTTCTGACATATTATACATGAACTTCTTTTCATCCACCCAGTTGATACATCCTGCTGCAGTTACAATATCGTACTTATTCTCCGGCATCTTCGTTTCTTCAGCCTTAGCAACATAAAATGAATATGCAGGATCCTCTCCATATAATTCCTTACATACTTCTACCATGGCATCAGCAATGTCCGTTCCTGTGACCTTGTCACAAATAAGGCGCAGGGCCTTGGTTGAAAGACCTGCACCACAGCCCACATCAAGACCATTAGAGAATTTATAATCAGCATCAAGGTTACAATCCGCTTTAAGCTGCTCTATTACTGATTTATGGAGCCATGGTCTTTTTGCATAACCCAGCGCAATTCTTTTTGAATCAAATGATTTATTGTCCATTCCGATCTATTCCTTATGTTTTAATTCTTTTATCGTATCCATGCCTAATAAGAGCAGCCTTCACCTATACTCTCCGATAAAAGCATACTTTTACTATAACAGAAAAAAGGGCATTTAGCAGTATCTGCAAGTGCATCCAGCTTATTCCTGTAGAGCTACTGCCAGGCATTCCTTAATATCGGAGACAATATATTCAGCATGCAGCTCCGAAGGCAGTGACATCCCATGTGGGTTGATCCAGCAGATATCAATTCCTGCGTTATTGGCTCCACGGACATCACTATCTATACCATCACCAACCATTAATGCTTCATCTGGCTTTATTTTCAATTGCTCCAGTGCCAGATTGAATATTGCGGGATCAGGTTTTGAAATTCCAACTTCTTCAGAAATAACTATGACAGATGACAGTTCCTTTACAATAGAACCCTCAAATCTTCTCTTTTGAATAGCAGTTATTCCATTGGTAACTATTCCAATAGGTATTTCTTTTGATATGGTTCTAAGAACCTCTTCAGCATTCGGAAGAAGCATATTCTGCATACCAAGAAGTTCTACAAATCTTTCTGCAGACTTTCGGGCATCTGCTGTTATTCCATATTTATTAAAGAATCTGAAGAATCTTTCATACTTAAGCTGGTTCTGAGTCATCTCTCCTCTTTCCAACGCTTTCCAACATGCAAGATTCTCTTCTTCGTACTGATCATATCGGTTATCATCAACATAACCAATTTCGTCCAGCAGCAGGTTTATTGCATTTCTATTACCTGTTTGAAAATCCATTAGTGTATCATCATTATCAAACAAAATAGCTTTATACTTCATATTTGCCACCTTTTACAAATTATTAAGTAACACATATCCTTCATGTGTAATTATAGCTTAAGCTATGACATTACATCAGAGTCAATACCTTTTTGTGAAAAAATGTTTTGTACAAAATATGGAGACTGAAATCAGCCTCCATATCTTAATATAGTGAAATTAACTTCGGATTAACGACAACCAAGACTCAAAATCACTCCATGATAAAATTTGTCCACGCATGTTCTTCCGTTTTTGGCAAGCCATATTTCTCTTTTCCAAGTGCTATGCTCTTAATTAGGAAGGACATATTTCTGGCAAGAACTCTCATCGTCTGAAGGCCTTCAAGATCTTTTACAGCTTGTCCCTTTTCCCCGCCATGAACGCTGTTCCAATACTGACTGGATGCTATAGGCATATTGCAGATGGTGAAATACTTGTTTAATTCATCGAAAGTAGCTGATGCACCGCCCCTTCGACATACCGCAACGCTCGCTCCAACCTTCATAGTCTTATCAAAATGTGTACTATAAAAAAGTCGGTCTAAACATGCTATAAGTGTTGCATTTGCAGAAGCATAATAAACCGGTGATGCTACAACAAGCCCATCCGCCTCTTCAAATTTAGACGCGAGCTCATTTACAACATCATCAAATACACATTTTCCATTCTTCATGCAACTTCCACAGGCGATGCATCCACGAATATCCTTGTTACCCACCTGTACAATTTCAGCTTCAACTCCTTCCTCTGTAAATGTTTTTGCCATTTCATCCACAGCGATAGAAGTATTTCCGCCCATTCTGGGACTTCCATTGATTATCAGTACCTTCATAGCAATAAATCTCCTTCCATATTATTCTTCTTATTTTTCATAGCCATCATGCCGGAATGGATATCTGAGATTAAAAAAACTTCCCTATAGCACGCTCAGAACCGATTTCAAAATGGCATTTAACTATCCCAAGGTCAACCTGGCTGAAAATTCCACCCTTATCAATAAACTCTACTGACTGGTCCTCATTAAGCTTTATTACAAACTTCTGCTGATTTATCGCAGTTGGCGCCAAAAGAGCCATCTCAACACCATTATTAAACCAAAATGGTCTTTCACCCTTTGCATCAACGACCTGATCCATTGTCTTGGATTTACGTGGCTTTCCCTTGTCTTTTCCGTAGCCTATCGCAATGGAAATTACCAGTTTTTCACCATTTCTTATCTCCGCTCCAATATTCTTTTTATTAAAAGTCCCTGCCCAGCAAGTATTAAGCCCCAAGGTCTGCGCAAAAAGTACAAGCTTTTCTCCGTAGTAACCGATTCTTTGTTCCAACGTATCATCATCCGGGCCCACACATGCAATAACACTTGGCGCTGAGCCAAGCCCCATAGCCCTGTTAAGAAGCCTGTTATACGTATTACCGGCATCCTCCATCAGCTGAAGATGTAAATTTCCTGCCTCGTTAAGCTCTCTGATTTTCTCATTAAGCTTAACTATCTTTTCAGCCTGTATATGCTCAGGCGTATAATTTCTAACTGAATGTCTCTCCTTTATCGCCTCGATATAATTCATAACGATTCTCCTAAATAAGTCTGTTTCAATAATAATCAAAAACTATCTTGCTAGAGTATCAAATAGTTCAGGATACTCCTGCTTCATTCTGATTAGATTACTCTCCGGATATGAGCTCATCATATAATCAAATTATATATATTGTACACAATTTAATCAAATGATACAATCTTTTTCATCCCGATAAAGGCATTTTACATTACATGTTCTCCCACATACTGCAAAAACTCAGGTATCCCAGGCCATTTCTTTATGCCCCGTTTTTTTGGTAAAATAAGTTCGGATCTATTACTTTTAGAAAAAGGGGATTTCCATGTCAAAAAGAATATCAAACCCAAATGCACAGATCGCACTCAAAGAATTCATAGGCAGAGAAAACAACTATATTCATTTTGAATACGAAAATGAAATGAAGCAGTATGAGATGATGAAAAATGGCGACCCCGGGGCCGCCGATGAAAGCCACAGGATGATGGCTGAAAACAACTCTACTCTTGCCGATGATCCTGTTACCAATATGAAATATCTTATGGTCTGCAACGCCACTCTCATGACAAGATTCGCCATAGAGGGTGGTCTTAATTCCGAGACCGCATATAATACGAGCGATCTGTACATCTACAACATGAACAAATGCACCACCGTCCAGGAAGTGCTGGATCTGCACTACGAGATGGTCACGTTCTTTACCGCGCAGATGCAGAAATTAAAGAAACAAAATATCTATTCCAGACAGATTCTCCTCTGAATGGAATATATAGATCAGCACCTGCATGAAACCATCCGTTTAGACGATTTCTCAGAACACGTACACCTTAGCAATAATTACCTATCAACCCTTTTCAAAAAAGAAACAGGGTATACTGTGTCAGAGTATATCCTGTCCCGAAAACTTGAAGTTGCAGAAAACATGCTTCGTTTTTCTGATTTCTCTTGCGCAGAGATAAGCAGTTTTCTGTCGTTCAATTCCCAGAGCTATTTTACCCAGTGCTTCAGGGAAAAGAATGGCTGTACTCCTGCTGTTTTTCGCAAAACGCATTATAACAAACATATCCAGGGAAGGCATAAGTAATAATAACTGAGAGTTATAAACTATACTTCCTCTCGTGCAGTAGCAACAATTCTTTGTTTCTGATTCCACCACCATATCCTGTAAGGGAGCCATCAGAACCTATCACCCTATGACATGGGATAATGATGCAAATAGGGTTCCAGCCTACTGCACCGCCAACTGCCTGGGCTGACATTTTTGAAATACCACGTTTCACGGCAATCATCTTGGCAATCTCACCATAAGTTGTCGTTTCTCCAAAAGGAATCTTTTTCATGATTTCAGATACATCCCGGCGGAACGATGTTAGTTTTTCTATTTTAATGTTCGGAATATCCGGAGAAGGCTTTCCGTAAAAATAGTCATCAAGCCATTTTTCTGTCATTTCAAATATGGTAAGTCTCTTTTCATCTGCATCCGGCTTATGCTTCTTTTCATCATCCGATCCTTCAAACCACAGTCCCGTCAGATACTCTCCATCACTATTCATGAGCATGTCGTCAAAACCTTCAGGAGTTTTGTATTTCCAAATGTACGTCATATCATCACTCCAATCGTTAATCCCCCTCTGCCCAAGGATTTCGCACAATGCCTCAGACATTCTTTTTAATATTCTTTTTATCGTGTATTTATACTATATGTACAGCTTTTCTATTGCCTTTTTCTGCAAGATACTCTGCAATAGGCTCTATGAATTTAATATCAGAGATGTCGTAGGATGAAGCCATCTTCTCAGCCATTATCTTCTCTTTCTCAGTAGCATCCTTCTTGTTCTTAAGGGCTGACACGAACATCTTCATTGCAATACGGGATGGAGCCTTCATCTTTTCATAGTTAAACCCGCCCTGGCAGTAAAATACTTTTATGTATTTCTTCTGCTCTTCTGTAACAGCATTCTGCAGAAAGACATCTACATCCGGGTTATCGTTAGGACTGCCACCTACACAAAACATAGCAAGGCGCTTATTCTTCCAGTTAGTAGCCTTTTCAAGGAACCACTTTGCCTTAACAAGACTTCCTGCCATTGCCCATCCGCCATAGCAGATTGCATCATAGTCATCGAAGTAATCAGCACTCTTCTTCTGAGCAGCCTTTAGCTCAAGCAGATCTCCGCTCATTCTCTCTGAAAGCCACTCCGCGTATCTCTTTGTAAATCCTGTCTGTGATGTGTAAATAATCAGTGTTTTCATAAGTCGCTCAGATTCCTCTCCATTTTCATAATAGTTTGTATGGTAGTCTGCAGACTCTTTTCATCAATTCCGTCAAATATGCGTCCTATTACATACCGGCTTTGTTGACCGTTATTATCGTTCTGTTCCAGAAAATCCCTGCATTTATCTGTGACAAAGATGCGCTGCTTTCGCTTATCTTTTTCATCAGGAACAGTTGAAATAAATCCCTTTTTTTCAAGTTTAAGTAAAATCTGCTTCACATTCTGATGAGAGCTTCCCATTATATCTGAAAGCTCATTCAGTGTCGGTGGTTCCTTGCATAAGTTAATACAGATTATGGCAAAGAACTGTTTCCACGTAATTTCCTTGAAATATGCATCAGCTGCCGCCTGATATCTGTTATCAAACGCACTGAGAAGTCCCAGCAAAAAAGGCTGTGGGGGCATATTTCCAAACGTTACTTTTTCGACATTCATCACTTCATCGTAATTCATGTGAGCTCCTTTTATTTTATGTAACATATTACCTATATAAAACAATGTAATATGTTACATAATTTTTGTCAACACTTTTTCAAAAACTATCATATTTCCATTATGGATCACTTTTCCCGGGCATCCTGATTTCATCAGGCGCAATGATACAGTATTATTCCAACAACAAATCCAATATACACGTCATATTAGTTTTTTTAAGGCTAAAACTGTCTACAGAAACAGCATCTTCTATTGTGTCGTGTGTTTTAATGACTTGGAAACAAAGTTTACAGGGATGAAGAAAATATATATCTGACTAAAAATAGTATTGACAGCTATTTGTCAGTCAACTATACTTACAACTAATAATTTTCAGAAAGGAAGACGCTATGAAAAAACTTATACTCGTCACAACATACATGGTCACCAATAAACCCGTGAATGATAAGCAGGGGTTTGATTTTGATATGTATGATGAGGATAAGATTATTTGAAGGCATAGTTAGTGCTTTATAACTGATATAGTTTACAAGGCCTCATCAAGCAAGAGTTTGATGGGGCCTTTTTTTCGGAGGTGGCTATGAGAATAAAAGAGCAGAAATACATTTTACCTGCCGGGCGGGAAATCATAATGGCAAACATATTTGAGTGAGGAGGAGTGGACCATGCGTGAAGATTTTTACGATGATAAGACAGAACCGATAATAGAACTGAAACATTTCTATGGAGAACAAAAACATCTTGTAGATAAGTGCCTGATTATTTTTTCAAAAGTAATTCATGACCACATCCTGGAGAAATTTGATTGCGAAGAAATCGGTTCGCTCGGTGCATGTAATGGAAGAATACCTATCTATTGTCTTTTGTACAAAGGTGAAAAGATAGCATTTTACTTAACTGGAATAGGCTCTGCTTTTGCTTCGGGCGCTTGTTATGAAGCACATTGGATAACCGGAGCGACAAAGTTTATTATGTTCGGTTCCTGTGGAAGCCTTGATCCGGAGAAGACTACCGGAAGATTTATCATTCCGACTGAAAGTTACAGAGGCGATGGTGCTTCATATTATTACGCTCCGGCCAGTGACTATATTGATATTAAGGGTTGCGATAAATTGGAGAGAATTTTTACAGAGCTTAAGGTTCCATATGTTAAAGGCCGTGTTTGGACAACAGATTCTATGCTCAGAGAGACAAAGGGACTTGTTGCCAAAAGAAAAGAAGAAGGCTGTATAGCAGTAGAGATGGAACTTGCGGGAGTTCAGGCTTTGTGTGATTTTTATGGAATTGAACTTTATAATTTCCTTGAAGCCGGTGATGTACTTGCGGATAGCGGATATGAAGTAGAGGCACTTCCTGCTGCAAACCATGATCTTGGAAAATTCTATATTGCTTTGGATATTGCAGTAAGGATATGACTTTTCTTGAATTAGGAGGATAAAACCGTGAGAGTCAGGATTGAGACAGAAAGATTGATATTAAGACCTTTTGTACCGGAGGATTATAAGGCTGCATTTAAGTGGTGCGGAGATCCGGATGTAAATGAATATATGATTTATCCGCTTTATAAAAATGCGGAAGATGTAAAGACATGGCTTGAAAGCCGCAATCTGGATGACCCTGATAGTTATGACCTTGGAATCGAACTTAAGGAAACCGGTGAGCTTATTGGGAGTGGTGGTCTGGTATATCATGCAGACAAAGATGCTTGGGAAGTTGGCTACAATATCAGAAAAGACCAGTGGGGACATGGCTATGTTCCGGAGGCGATGCAGGGAATAATTGATCATATCTCAAAGATACAAAAAATACGAGCGATTGAAGGGCAGTTTGCTGCAGAAAATCATAAAAGTCAGCGTGTTATGGAAAAGCTTGGGATGCATTATTCACATGACAGTGAGTTCGAGAAGCTTGATGGTAGCAGAAAGTATTCAGCAAAAACATTCATTAAGGAATTTTGATTTGTGAATGCTTTAGTCGTCGACCCCAATTCAAACAGCGTATGCTCATCCACAGTTTTCCCATCAATGTCACAGTATTCCAAAAATATATCTTCATTGCCATCAATTATTCCTACAGCAACAACCCTGTTATGTGTCATACTACAAATTCTGTTCATATATTCCTGTTCATTTTGCAGGGTGTATTATTTTGCTTTGTTTCATAAATTTATCGCTTTTCGTTTTCTGCAGTAGCTTGTTTATATTCAATTTCAGTTTATTCATCTGTCCCCTCTAACAAGTCTCGAATTGTATCTTCCTTTGGTACAGGAACCCAGTGTCCTTCAAGGCATATGGTTGCCTCTGATTTCCTGATAGTCTCGGATAGACTCTTGCTTAGAACAGGATCCTTTTTCCATTCCGGGAGTGCCCCACAGGTTGCATCCCCAACAAACAGAACACCTTCCCCGGGTATCTCAATAAAAGTCGAATCATCTGTATGCGGTGCGTCTGCCTGAAAAACCTTAACCTGGCAGTTACCTGCATCCAGTATCATGCTATCATGGAAAATCATATCTGCAGCCTTTACAATCACAGGTCTGTCATCAGAATACTCATTACGTATTCTTTCATCCAGATTCAGAAAGAACTCTGTTCCTTCATCCGATAACCTGCGACTAAAATCTTTCAGATACTGATTGGTCCGCTCATTTGCAAGACAAAGCCCATTTACCGCATGTATTCCAAATGTATGGTCCCAGTGCCAGTGTGTAATTACCGTGAGCCTTGGAAGTGGCAAGCCATTATCTTCCAACGCCTTGTAAAACTCCCCGGTATGTGCCTCTGAGTGACCTGCATCAACAGCAAGACTCCAATTATCTCCGCGTATATATCCCAGATTAGGCCGATCCCGCTCTTCTTCCATTGGATAGTACCAAATTCGATCAGTTAATCTTTTCAACATATATGTTTTGCTCCTTACAACTCCTGAAAGAATTCAATTTCTTATTCATCAAAAACTATTTCTAATTTTGCACGGATAAAATTAAAAGAATCCTTAGCACTTCTTCAGCAGCTTTTTTGCCTTTGTGCACCACTTAAGGTACGCCTCATAGGTGTCAATTCCAAAAGTAACAGTCAGATAATAGAAAATATGGTCCTCCTCATTCAGGACTTTTTCCAGATTATCTTTGTACATATTAAGTACCGACAGATTACGCTTAACGTCCTCCTCGAAGATCTGAATATTCCTAATTGTGACATTCCTGTCCTCAGCTCCGCCAAAATACAGCTTTAAAAGAGTTTCATACTTAAGTCCGTCTATTACTTCGCTTGCCAGATCCACGTCATCCCAGTATTATCTGAATTCATCCCTATGACGCTCAAAGAACTCAAAATAAGTCCTTACACCTTCAAGTTCAGTCCATTTCTTGATATTTACATGAGACTCATCCAAATCATAAATCCTTGCTCCTCGCAGAGCCAGTAGAAATGGTGAATGAGTCGCTATAATAAACTGGCACCCGAAAAATCTTGCTGAATTCTGTATAAAATCAAATAATTCCATCTGTCTTTGAGGCGAAAGGGAATTCTCCGGCTCATCCAGCAAATACAAACCATTATCCTTTATCTTTTCTGAGAAGTATTGTAAAGCACTCTCTCCATTGCTGTGTTCAATGACATTATTGCCTATTGATTCCCTGACATATCTTGACTGTGTCTTGGAGCGGGCAGCTACAACTTTTTTCAGTTGTTCATAATCATCCAGTGATTTCATCTGAAATTTAGAATTTCTGTTTTCAATCCATTCATCAAAGACCTGCTCTCTCTTACGGTCAACCCCCTCATTCAGAGCCCTGAGATTAAGCATAAAATCGAATACGTCATCGCTGGTGATCATTCTGATTTCTTCCGGTTTTTCTCCCGGAGTCATTTCAAACTCACACATCTTGAGATAATCATCAAAAAAACTACTACGGTTGAACAGCGAATCCCGTTCAGCCCTAAGTTTTTCTGCCATAAGATTAAGAGCTGTGCTTTTCCCGGAACCATTGTTTCCATACAAAATTGTTATCTCTGAAAAAGACAAAGCATGTAACTGGTTAGCTGAAAATACCCCAAACGGATAAAACGATGTATAGCATGTTCTTCTTATGTAATTAACAAACTGTTCTTCCGCATCCACTCCCGGAAATCGGAAAGCTTCAATATACATCATATTTTGCTCACTTTATCACTTTCTTCTATAAGCTGCTCTATTAAAAATCCGGCCTTTGCTAATGCATCGATGTAGGCGGATAAATTATTAGCTTCATTGTCTATTCCCTCGATTCAATAATTAGTCCGGTCAGATCTAAGAATTGCATACCAGCTCGAATCATTGATTCCTTGATTGTTGATATCTGAACTGCGTAGCGTGCCTTCATATTGCATTCCACATTTCTTCATGACCATACCGGAATGTGGGTTATTAACATCATGCCTTGATTCAATACGATTTGCTTCAACCTTATCAAAAAAGAAATCTATAACAGCATTTAAAGCTTCAGATGTAATCCCCTGATGCCACCATGCTCTTCCAATGCAGTAACCAATGTGGATCATATTTGTGCTTTCCTTCATACCAACGGCGGAGATACTGCCTATAGGTTCATTTATCTCTTTTAAAACAATGGCCCACTGATAGTACTTTTCATCCTTATATGCATCCACCCACTGCCTGATGATATTCTCCGTTACATCGACAGTTCCATGCGGCGACCATGTAAGAAACTTCGTGACTTCTTCATCGCTTGCCCAATTCAGGAACATAGCATTAGCATCTTCAACTTTGAATTTCCTCAGTATCAGTCTTTCGGTCTCAATTGTCTGTGTCCCGCAATGCCTCATTTTCATCCATCCTCCGTCAACAAAAACATAATTTTACTATATCAGAAAAAAAGCCTTTTAACAGTAAATAATACCGTCAAAAGGCCTTTTTCAGACAATTTTAGAAAAAAATGCACATCGCCACTATTATAAATCTTGTTTGAGCTTATATTATCGGTAATGTATCAGCCATCAATATGGATATTTTCATGACATTGACTGCATGTAACATCATCCAGCAAAAATCCGGCAAGCAGTATTACCGGTACAGCCAGCACTGACAATAATGCCATAGCTCCATACTCAATACCGGACTTGTTACTGTTTTCATTTCTTTTATCCTTATTATCCATGCTGCCTCCTTCCAAATACATTACTGTAATTTCCACTATACCGGAAACGATAAAGTCTCCAAGCCATTGTTATCTGTTGTTATGAAAATTATACGAAACTCTGATACCACAATGCATATCAGTTATAGTAAAAACAGTGTGTCTATCCTCCTAATAACGCAAAAAAACATGACCTCTTAGCGAAACACCGCCCCGCAAATGGGCAAAAGAATAACCTGATCAGCTCTGTGTTGATCAGGCCATTCTCGCACATATGTATGTTAGGAGGAGTTAAAAAATGGAATTATTCTCTTATTATCGTTTTTTATTACTACATCCTCTGAAAGCTCGGGCTTTCTCGGGAGGCTCCCATACAGAAACCGGAGGCTTGTCTCGTTCCCTGTATGATTGTCTTTCTAATACCTATATCGGCTCAGAAGATCATACACATAACCCCTTTTGAAAATGTATTATTATTTCAAAATTTTCCTCAGAAAAAAATAAAAATAAACATTGTAAATTGCCCTAAAGAAAATCAGGACCCCCATCGATATATTTTCTGTAAGCGAGAAAGAACATTCAAATGGCCAATTAGAATGAAAGGATAAGAAAATTAAACGGAGGTTTTCCTTATGTATATGTACGAATTATTTCTTTCAACAGATGTAGAAGGCAAAAAGATCCACTTTATCCAGACCAACCATAAGGTTGATAACCTTGAAAAATGGCTTGGAAAGCTTGTAAAAGATAACACCATTACTGAGGATGTAGCTAACGCAGTTACTTTCGTTTGGTAATAACATATACTGTCACCCCGGAGGATCCTTAAACAGGATTCTCTTTTTTATGTAATCCTTTAGGAAAATTTAAGGTATGCATTATATATTATATCCATCGAGAGGCGAAAGCCTTTTGGAAAATCTTTTATAATTATCTTTTAGCTTTTTACTTCGACGATACAATGCAAAGCTGATGCAGATTGCCGCAACTGCTATAAGCAGACATGTATACAGAACAGGCCTGAGAAGTGTTGCATATTCTGTTTCCTCAAAGATTCCATCCATATGCAGTTTTATTGAAAAATAAATCCAGTATGCAGTAGAAGCAAAAGCCACTATCCACAAACCTACACGAATTACAAACAATCTCTTTATCTTTGCACTTATTATATCCGGCATCACTCGTCTCCTTCTTCTCTGTCAAACATATAATCCTTTTTAATTATCTGTTCTCAGCTGTATTTCTAACCATTTCCAGCTCCTCGTCCAGGATGCAATTCTTAAATGACTTATTCCTGACACCAATAATGCATTCATCAACTATATCAAGATATTCCATACTTTATGTCTTTCCAATCATTGCAAATTTTTCACTTATCCGATAGGCTCAAGATATTCTACAGTTTTCCCATGTTCCAATGCATACTCAATCTCAGACCTCGTACTGTCTCCTGTATAATTGCCGACGTTGATAACATAAATACCATCCGCCATATCTATCTTGCGTTTATGCATATCGTCTAACATTTCCTTGGTCTTGGTAAGCGTCCCTTCATCCATGTTTTCCCAGACTTCCTGATCACCGGAATGTCCGAACAGCCCAACGCTTATCACGATGCACCCCTGCAGGGTCAGCCTCTTCTGAGCTTCCATAAATTCATTTTTAAAACGTGTACTTCCACAAAGAGTTATTACCTTGTATCCTCCAACCATAAACAAGCCTCCCAAAAAAACATACCACCATTATAACGTAAAATCCCCGGAGCATTGACAAAAATCATCAACAACTCCAGGGATATCTGTACCTTTTTTCATTTGTTCAATTCTTGATGAATCAGAGTGTAAATGTTGCTCCAAAAGCAACTGTCATCTTCTCTTTATTATAGAATGCTGAAAGCTTCTCAAGGCAATCATCATACATTTTGCGGAATGCTTCGTTTCTCTGCTCTCTCTTAACTTCTGCTTTTCTTGTATCCTGAACATCGTTAAATCTCATAGTATTTACCCCTTTCCTGGTTGTGATATTTGTTAGCCGTTTGGCTGTTTCTTTTCTCTTTCTGAGCTTATGATATTACTTCCCGGGTTTATAAAACACAACATTCATTGCTTTTACTATCTATACGTTGTGTATCCTCCCTGTAATTATGTTATACATCACCCATCAATATCCAAATATCATTTTCATTTGTTTTTTATAATTATTATCAGGCGAATTTTCAATTGACTCAAAACGGGCTAAAACGACTCAAAATAGGCTCCAAATAGCTAATGATTTTATATCAGAATTTATAGAGAGCATAATAAAGCGCCAGTAATCTTCAATTTCTGAGGATTATTGGCGCTATTTATATTTGTAAATAACTTAAAAATCAAAATCGTCTGCATCATAAGTTTCGTCTGCATCATCATAACCTATCAGATATGGTGTCCAAAAAGCACATCATACAGATTAACTTGAATATTTGGTACTTTCGGATTTGGCTTTCTAACCTGTAATCTAAAAAGTAACATATGCAATGTCAAACACAAAAGTATTAACTTTTTTAAAATAAAATATGCACTCCACCAGCTAAGCCCAAACAATCGAAAAGCACAGTCAATATAATAATGAACAGCATAAATCGGACTCAATATTTTTTCCTCCATTTTATTGTGATCATATTGATCCCTCAATCTTTATCTATATCACCTTTATCACAGGCACTTTTTAATCTCTTCTATCAGTCCTTCATCTGCAGGAAGCCATCCCAGTGTATCTATATCATCCTTAGTCACCCACTTTGCAGCTTCATGTTCAAGTAATGATAGCTTTCCACTTTTCACAGTAGACCAAAAACAGTGCATGTGCAGATGGAAGGTCGGATAATCATAATCAACGATGCTGATGAGGTCATGCACCTCAATATCTGTTGCAAGTTCTTCCTTTATCTCTCTTATCAATGCATCCTCCGGTGACTCACCATCTTCTATTTTTCCACCCGGAAATTCCCAACCATCTTTGAAGTCACCGTAGCCACGCTGAGTTGCGAAGATTTTTGTTTTATTCTCGTAATCATCACAGATTACGGCTGCTACTACATTTACTGTTTTCATATATTTATCCTACGTCTAACTTATTTGTCTTTCTGATGTATTTTGCAGGAATTGGATTATCCAATCGCCAGATGATATTCATCGGTCTGCTGCCGGTATGGCTCAGATAATTCGCCGTTCCGAGATATGTATACGGCGCTGTTCCCACACTGTCCTTTTTAAATTCTCTTACAAAGATCAGTACTTTACTACCCTCTTTTGCATGATTTATGTATCTCTTACCTGTGGGCGAAGTGTCAGAGGTAGTACTCTGGCTCTGCCAATGGAACATATTGCTGCTAATAGAGTAGTCATTGTACATAGTGGTTGGTGAATAGTCCTTGTCGGACTTATTCAGTGTTACAAAGAACACATCCAGATTTTTATCCTCAAGCCACTTTACTCCCTCTCGCACATTTCCAGGGGTCATGTAATCCATAGCTACCAGGATCTGATCTCTTGTATATGTGCAGTATAGATCAAGCGGGCAGTCGAATCCCAAATCTACTGGTTTATCTATGATATCCACTTCATCAAGTTTTATCTCCAATATGCCTATCATTTCACGGATAAGCTGCTTGCATGAGGCAAGCGTTGTCATATTTTCCCTAACTTCTTCAGAATGCCAATCTTCTGCTGACTTAAGGAATACTGTGATGTAAAACATCTGCATCATTCTCTTTTCAGAATCAGGCAGCGTATCTATATTAAGGGTACTAAGGTCAGGTAGCACTTTTAATAAAAATCTAATCCATCTACGTGAGTCAATTGCAATTATCTTACTGAAGGCCTTAGTAATAATCTCTTCCAACGGTTCACTAAAATCCGGTATAACCTTGGCATCAGCGCACAGTCTGGTAAAAGAGTACTTGGTATATATAGTCTTAAGCTTGATTCTATGGTAGCTGATAAAATTCCCAAGAGATAGCTTAAGTCCGCTATCCTCCTCAAAGGACTCAATCCTGGATATCAGTCCCATCCTGTCACTGAATGACTTCTTTATGTTATTAATGATTATCTCAGAGGCTTTCTTTTCAAGCTGTATATAACAGCCTTTTGGAAGTGAAACAAAGCCTTTCTTAAGTTCGTACTGAACACTGTGATCTGTATTTGACAACAGCGCTGCGAATTTTTCCTCAAAGTTATACTTCTTATTTGCCTGTCCGATAAAATCAAGTACAGTCAGACACTCTTTTCCTTTTGACAAACGAAGTCCTCTTCCGAGCTGTTGTAAAAATACAGTTAAAGATTCTGTAGGACGAAGAAAAAGCACTGTATCCACCTGCGGAATATCCACGCCTTCATTGTACAAATCTACAACAAAGATGAACTTTATGTCTCCGCTTATAAGAAGTGCCTTAGCGTTATTTCTTTCCACGTCCGGAGAATTCGCTGTTAGCGCAAGAGATGATATTCCTTTTGCATTAAACTGCTCCGCCATAAAGGCAGCATGTTCTACAGATACGCAAAAGCCAAGACCATGGACATTTTCCATATCTGTAACGTAGTTATGTAGGGAATTTATTATGTGATTAACTCGACGGATAGCTACTTCTCTATTTAATGAATAGAGATTACTAAGTTCTGTTTTATCATAGCCGCCTCTCACCCATTTTACAGAAGATAGGTCTGTTTCATCTGTTACTCCGAAGTATTGGAACGGGCAAAGGAGTTTTCTTTCTACCGCTTCCGGAAGTCTGATTTCTGCTGCCACATGCCCATCAAAATAGTCGAGGATGCTCTTACCATCCATACGCTCAGGAGTTGCAGTAAGTCCAAGCAAAATTTTTGGCTTAAACTTTTCAAGCAGTCCCTGGTAAGTGGGCGCAGCTGCATGGTGGAACTCATCGACGATAATATAGTCATAATAATCTTCCGGAAGTAATTCATATAATTTCTGAGAAGCCACCGTTTGTATTGAGACAAATAGGTGGCCAAGACTATCTGGCTTGTGATTACCTACATAGAGCTCGCCAAAATTCTGATCCTTTAACACTGCTCTGAATGCACCTTGGCTCTGCTTAAGAATTTCTTCTCTGTGCGCAACAAATAGAAGCCTGTTATTTTGACCGGGCCTTCCATCACAAAAATCTCTGTAATCAAAAGCTGAGATAAGTGTTTTTCCTGTTCCGGTAGCTGCAACAACAAGGTTTTTATATCTGTCTCTTACAACTCTCTCAGCGTTTAATCTATCTAGTATCTCCTGCTGATAAGGATATGGATTGACATCTACTATGTATTGGAATTCCGCACTGGAACCGCTGTACTTTTCAGCCTTTAATGCTTTTTGCAACTTGTCATGCTCATTTATATCGTACTTCTCAAAACTAGAGGTATTCCAGTAGCTTTCGAAGGTTGCTTCTATTTTCTGTATAGTCGGTGCCATATCCTTGGCAGTCGCTTTTATATTCCATTCGAGCCCACTGCTCATAGCCACATTGGACATGTTGGATGATCCGATATACGCAGTTGTAAAACCTGTATCACGGTAGAATACATATGCCTTGGCATGGAGCCTGGTTCTCTTTGTATCGTAGGAAATGCGCACCTCTGTGTTATCCAATTTGCACAATTCATCTATAGCTTTTACATCGGTAGCTCCCATGTAAGAAGTCGTAATAATTCTGAGCTTTCCACCACGTTCATTCGTAAATCTTCTCAGTTCATCTATAATAAGGCGAAGTCCGCTCCACTTGATAAAGGACACAAGCATGTCGATTCTGTCAGCAGTCTCCAACTCCTTCTTTATCTCTGTGTACATCTGTGGCTCATGTACAGCTCCTGTAAAGAGGCTACTCTGAGAGATAGATGTTTCCGGTCTTACTACATCTTTTGCCTTAAGTTTCCCAATGCGATACATGGGATCCGACTCTGATACTATTGCAAGGAGCTGCTCCGCTTTATCATCCACCGCCAGCTTACTAAGTTCATCTTGGTTGGTTTCAGATAAAACAAGCCCTACAATTTTATTTACAAGCTTAACCTTTGAATCAAGGTTGTCCGTCTCCGGCATCATATCAAGAGTTTTGCGCACAATGTCAGCAATATACCTCGTAAATACTTCTGATGCCTCAGCTTTGTCTATGGGCTCAGAATACTTACTGTCTTCAGTTCTTGTAGATAGCTCCTCCTGGAGTAGCTTATTGATAACCTGTTCATATAATCCAGGCTTAAGCATAGTCACACTCACCTTCCCCAAAACAGTTCTATTTCTTTATTATAATTCGTATGGTTTTCTTTTTTATTTTCTCATTATCTCTTGTAAGATCACTCATTTTATATGATCTGATACACTGATTCACCATCCGCGGTTCCACAAATCCGTTTTTGACAGAACTGACAGCCTGTTCATCCAATAGCACTTCAATATCGCAATACTCCGGAGGAATATAATCAGCTGTTATTGTTTCCTTCCAGATTCTATCAGTTCCTTCTCAAAAGCCTCCGGGTTCTTAAGGTAATAATCCTGGTGATATTCTTCAGCTTCGTAGAAATTCTTATATGGCAAAAGAGCTACGTGAGTCTCTTTACCTGAATTCTTTTCAATCTCAGCTATCTTCTTTTCCGAGATTTCTTTTTCTTCCTCATTATTGTAGAAAATTGCCAGGGTATATGAGAAACCCTTATCAATAAACTGTCCCTCTGCATCAAAAGGATCCACGTTAGCGAAGTAAATATCAAGTAGCTTCTCAAAGGAAACCTTCTCTTTATCATAGACGAGCTTAATAGTCTCCCTGTGTCCTGTTTCCTGATGTTTTACTTGCTCATAAGTAGGATTTTCCTCATCTCCTCCTGCATAGCCACAGATAACCTGATCGACTCCATACATCTTGTAAATTGGCGTAACGCACCAAAAGCATCCGCCAGCAAAATACGCTTCTTTCATATTTCCATTTACGCTCCCATTCCTATCACATCAAGCATTCCGAGAAAAATCAAATAAACCACAAAGCAAGCACCTACTATAAAAGGTATTCCTGTAACAATTCCCGGTATAAGAACTAATATCCTTTTTGAGCGTTCCTTAATTCCATAAGCGTATAACATAAACAAACAACTCGCTATCATCGGAATGAATCCCATCCCCAGCATTATTATATTTCTCTCAAATTCCGTGAAAGGAATCATTGCTTCCGGATTACTTACAGTATTTCCCCCAAAAACTGCGCTAGCTCCAAAGAAAAGCACGCAGCATATTCCCAGAATGTAAATTGTAGTAGCAATAATTTTCTTATTCATTAAATGATTTCCCCCTTATTGTCTGAAGCAGTTCATATGCTATTTTCATAGAACTTCTCGAGTTCATATCTGGTTTCTTCCATGGCTTTTCTCATACTTTCATTCCGTGTCGGAAAGTCAAACATCTTATATAGATATCCCTGTTGCTTTGCAATCTCCCAGCTCTTCAAATAGACCAGTTCAAAAGCAAGTGCAATATGGCCTATCAAATGTTCAGCCGGTGATTTCATTATGTCGCGTCTTACAGCATGATGCTCCCTGACCTGCGTCATAACTTTATCGGAAACTCCGGATGTAAGAAGCACCTCTCTCGAGACATTATAGATTTCTTCCATTGGAGTTTCCACATTTACTCTTAAGATATCAACCTTGTCTGCGTCTCGTAGGATATTGCAGAAGGTCAATGTTTGACCCGTAACCGATCCGGCTATCCTGTATTTATTATGCTGTCTTATGACAATCTCCATCTCTTTATCAGCTGATCTGTCTTCTGTGTAACCGGTAACCAGATTGTCATCTCCAAAAAGAAGATCCGCTCCAAACTCTGCATGATCCACCGATTCGGAATCAATAAAAGTATTGTATCTCCTTACCTGCTCAAACCTTCCAACATCATGTAGCATTCCGGACAACCAGGCAAATTCCACATCGGCATCCGGAAGACCTATTGACCTGGCTATCTGTTCGCAGTTATCTGCCACCCTGTATGTGTGAGCTATCTTAAGCGCAATCTTCGGATCACTTGGATCATATTTTCTTGTATAAGAAGCAAACTGTTCCCTTACTTTCTGCCTGTCTATCTGCATTTTATTTATTCCTTTAGTTTGAATTAACTATCATCTTATATAGTAAATACATTCTACATACCCCATCGTTACCGTAACCTCTTCAGATAGAAATATTTACTTAGCTTAGGATCTTTATCTTCACGAACAAATTCTAATTCATACCCAAGCTTTTTATAAAACTCCGGTGCCTGAAATCCAAAAGTTGTAAGTGCTATTTTCTCATAATCTTTTCCTGTATATGCGTCTTCCACAGCAGCAACAAGTTTGCTACCAACTCCGGATTTTCTGTATTCTTTTCCGACGATCAAATCCTCAATATGGACCTCATTGTAGTACGTACGACCGGTTATAACTCCCGCAATCCTTTCATCGTCTTCCGCAGCAAAGCAGAATTCCTCATAGTTAAGAGCCACATCACTATCCGTAGCATAACCTGAGAACTCTACGTTAATGAACTCATCCGTTCTGTCAGCTTCTGTAATTCGCTTGATTTCCATTTATCAGCCTCTTTTCTTGTTTTTAAAAGTTATCACTTTTTACCTTGAGTATTGTGCCTATTCCTGTCCTTTTCATGGATAATTATACCCATGAAAAAGGCAGGACACAATTCAAAGGAAACTGAGTCCTGCCAATTTTTCATTTTTTCCTATAAGTCTTTCCTGTAACACATTTCCTCTGTTCCCAGCGCAGGCTGCTTATACTCGGTAGCTTCGAATCCCATGTATTCATAAAAAGCTCAGTCATGCTCATTGTCTTGGTGATAATCCTGTCTATACTTTTAGGAAATTTTGTTATTGACATATTACTTTCTAAAATAATCTTATCTAATATAGTGAATAACCGAATCATCGATATCAGACACTTTTGCAAATCCGGTGCAGCTCATCAAATATCTCAACTCATCTCCGACATGGTTTAGAAAATCACGAGTTCCGTTTACTCCGCCTGTTTCAAGAGACGGGAGCATGGATCGACCCACAGCAGCTGCGTCTGCTCCAAGAGCCAGCGCCTTAAAAACATCAGCTCCGGAAGCAATTCCACAGTCAACAATGATCTTCACATCACGTCCCTCAAGGGCTTTCTTAATCTCCGGCAAAACCATCACAGGCGGAACTGCATATGGAATTCTTCCGTGATGATGGCTTACAATAATCGCCTTTCCTTGTTCCAAGCACTTCTGCACATTCATCAATGAACTCTTCTGCATTAAAATATCTTTCTATGGAATTGATCATGTTTATGACATCCATATGAACTGCGAACCTGTCTCTATCAACCTCATCAATAAGCTTCGCATAATCCTTAGGACTTGTTGGTATCATCCATGGCATGGGCTCCAGGGTGAAATACGTTTTTTTCACATTAGCCCTGTCAATTATCTCACGGACCATGCTAATGGTCTCATCACGGAGCTCTTTGGAAAAATTCTCTTTATAAGCTCCATCCCACCTATGCCCTACAATTCCCGCAACATTTACGCAGCATCTTGCTCCAAGGAAATCCGAAAGGCGCAACTGCTCCACACAGTAGTCCCTGTTCTTTTTTCTCTCATCAGGATCTTTTGACAGGGCATTTCTCCAGATGCCAACCTCAGCTATCATGAGTCCTTCCCTGTCTGCAGCTTCCTTATACTCTATTATCTTCTTTTCCGGTTCATTACTCTGAACAGGAAAAACCACAGCGCTGCATCCCTGTTCTTTCTGGTATTTTGCCCAGTGTTCGCCGCAGTCATATACAAGTGGTGATGAAGTACCAAGTCTCATCGCTTATCCCTTCCAAATATTATACAATCTTCTAAAATCATACCATCATCTGATATATCTTTGTGCAGTCATTCTCATCAAGAGTAACAAATCCTGAGATGCTTCCTGTTCTTCCATCGCCATAGCACAGAGCCTTTACAAGGGCAGGGATATCCTCCTCTTTTGCTCCAAGTTCCGCAAAGTTTAAAGGCATTCCGATTCCTTTGAGGAAATTCTCCAGAGCCGCAATGCCTGCAAGTGCTGTAGCCTCAGGATTGTCGAAGTCCATCTGACATCCCCATACGCGTGTCGCAAGCTTAGCGAATCTCATAACATCATGCTTATAAACATACTTAAACACAGCAGGCATTGTTACTGCAAGACCTGCACCATGCGCACAGTCATACAATGCAGAAAGTTCATGCTCGATATTGTGGCTGTTCCAGTCCTGGCTTCTTCCAACACCGCATGAATTATTGTGAGCCATCATCCCTACCCACATGATGTTTGCTCTAGCATCATAATTGTTTGGATCTGCGATTACTCTCGGACCCTCATGGATCATTGTAAGCATCAGCCCTTCAATAAGCCTGTCTGTAACCTCAACCTCTTTTGAATTAGTCAAATACCTCTCATGAAGATGAGCTAAGATGTCTGTTATTCCTGCTGCAGTCTGATAAGGAGGAAGAGTCTGTGTAAGAGCAGGATTAAGGATACTGAACTTAGGTCTTATGGCGTCTCCGCTAGCACCTCTCTTAAACATACCCTCTTCCTTGGTTATTACGGAATCAGGACTTCCTTCACTTCCGGCTGCAGCTATTGTAAGGATTGTTCCCACAGGAAGAGCCTCTTCTATTCTCTTTCCCATATAGAAATCCCAGAAATCGCCATCATATACCGTTCCTGCGGCAATTGCCTTGGATGAATCTATTACGCTTCCACCGCCAACTGCCAGAACAAAATCAATATTTTCCTTCTTACAGAGTTCTATTCCCTCATATACAAGTCCGCTTCTTGGATTGGGCTTTACGCCGCCAAGAAGTACATAGGGGATACCCTCTTTATCCAGGGAAGCCTTTACTCTGTCAAGAAGTCCTGACTTAACAACGCTTCCTCCGCCGTAATGGATAAGGACCTTGCTGCCGCCAAATCTTTTTACAAAAGAACCTGCTTCGTCCTCTCTGTCTTTACCAAATGCAAAAAATGTCGGTGAATAAAAGTTAAAGTTTTCCATGATCAAAGCCCTCCTATCATTGTCTTATGGTAAAAATTTTCCGGAAGAAAGGTACAGTCTGTACCACTCTTCGTGTGTAAGGTCAATCTTGTCTGCTTCTGCCATTTCTGCCAGATGTACAGGATTCATGGTTCCTGCTATTACCTGCATCTTTGCAGGATGTCTTAATATCCAGGCTATAGCTATTGCAGCCTTGGTTACACCATACTGCTCTGCCAGCTCTCCCAAGACCTTGTTCATCTCAGGAAACTCAGGATTATCGATGAACATTCCCTTGAACATTCCATGCTGAAGTGGTGACCATGCTTGAATGGTAATGTCGTTAAGTCGGCAGTAATCAAGAGCTCCACCATCACGCATCACAGACATATCCGTGGTCTTGTTGTTCATGTAAAGATCCTGATCAATGAGCTGTGACTGCTCAAGAGAAAGCTGAAGCTGATTGATCTTAAGAGGCTGCTTCACATATTTCTTCAAAAGCTCGATCTGCATAGGCATAGTGTTGCTCACACCAAAATGTCTTACCTTGCCTGCGGATTCCAATTCATCAAAAGCCTCCGCTATCTGCTCAGGGTCATAAAGAAGATCCGGTCTGTGCAGAAGGAGAACATCAAGATACTCCATCTTAAGCCTCCCTAGAATTCCATTAACACTCTCTATGATGTTTGACTTTCTCCAGTCAAATATCTGCTTGTCAAATCTAAGTCCGCATTTTGACTGGATGATGAGGTCTTCTCTTTTAATATCAGTCAACGCGATAGCATCGCCAAATCTTGTTTCTGCTTCGCCATCTCCGTAGCAGGTGGCATGGTCGATGTAATTAATACCCAGCGATACAGCTGTTTCAATCATTTTTGCTGCAGACTCTGTGCTGAGCGCAGGCATTCTCATACACCCGAGAATTAGTCTTGATGCGCCTTCAGGTCCGTTTGCTAAATTGATTTTCTGCATTTTTAATTCCTCCACTTGCATAGCCATTTTTTATCGTTATCATAATCATATAACTTGAAGTTAACTTTAACTCAAGCACTTTTTTGTAATATCTCATTTTTTTGGAGGAACTATGAAATACACAATTACCGACCTGTCAAAACAGTTTAATCTGCCGGCATCTACCATACGTTACTATGAGCAAATCAACTTATTGGAAAATGTTGAGCATGTGAACTCACGCAGGTTCTATGATGATTCACATATAGACCGCTTACATGCTATAGAATGCTTCAAAAAAGCTCTTCTCCCTCTCGATGAGATAAAGCTTTTCTTCACATATGAAAAAGATATGGAAGCCAATTCCGAAAAGATCCTCGGAATGATGAAAACGCAGGAAGCAAAGACTATTGAATCAATGGAAACTCTCCAAGCAGGACTTGAACATCTTCAGAAAAAGATCCGCTTCTATACTCTTGTCAGCGAAGCCGTAAAAAATAAGACACCACTTCCCAAATGGAGTGATGTCTGACTTTATCTCTTTTTACAAAGAATCTATGAAACTGAACACTTTCTAAATATTCACTCCCTTATTTCTCTCGCACTAAACATTCCATATTCCTTCTCTGATCTCATAATTTGATACGATCCAGTTACCATAGCCAAGCTTATTGGTGGAATACTTATCGTGAAAAGATAATCTCGTATCCAATCCTTTTGATGTCGCATACTGCGCTTTTACTGCTTCTGAATCATTTGAACTTCCTATCTGCATTTTATTATCATTCCCTTCTTCTCTGCTTTAAGTATTTCGTTATAGGCATCAAAATCATTTA
The DNA here is from genome assembly GCF_000703165.1 of Butyrivibrio sp. AE3004. Lineage (NCBI taxonomy): Bacteria > Bacillati > Bacillota > Clostridia > Lachnospirales > Lachnospiraceae > Butyrivibrio > Butyrivibrio sp. AE3004. The sequence continues at coordinate 314,085 of NZ_JNLQ01000002.1, read as the reverse complement.
TAACTGATCGTTACCGCAACCTCTTCAGATAGAAATATTTACTAAGCTTTGTAAGTTCTTCCCTCAAAACATTTGATTTCTACATGAGGCATAATCTCGCTATCACATATTCACCATTTGCATATTTCAGCGATTTATTATCAATGCTAAAATCCATTCTTTTAAGCTCAGCCACAAGCGTATGCATGAAAAATCCATGTGTAACTACCACGCAATCTTCATTCTTTTCCATCAGCATCTTCACAAACTGCCTGGCCCTTTTCTCCGTCTGCAACCTGCTTTCCTTCTGCCTGCTATTATTGAAATACCATTGAATCCTACCTGAGATATTCCAAAACAGTAATGGTAATTTAATCCCGCTATATAAACTTGCTGATAATGGGACTTCGTTAATCAGATCTGTAGAAATATAATCCTGCTCACCAAAGATATTCTGAGCTGTTTCCCTGGTCCTCGGCAAGGTACTTATGTAGTAGCCGGAACACTTCGCATCCGGTATAGAATAATCTGCCTTCATGATATGAGACTGATCATATTGCATGCAAGCTTCGTCAAACCGGTCAGATGTGTACCAAGATTCCCATTTAAAATTCACTTTACCATGCCTAATAAGAACAACCTTCACCTACACCCTCCGATAAAAAACATATTTATACTAACAAATTTTATGTTTTCTGTAGTAATTACTCTGCTGAATCTGTCTCAGTGTTTTCATTCTTTTTCCTGATTCTATCCTTTATTACCATGACAACCGCTCCTATTCCAAAGGCTGTCATCACAAATATCCCGTAAACAATAACGACAAATGCACCGATTATAGGTGCTTCATCAGCAGCGTCAATAAAGTAATAGTAGTAATATGTAAAACCTATCATCCCTATAGCGCAAGACAACAACAGCATCAGCGATAAAATGATATGTTCCTTCATATTTCTTGAGACAAAACCATTCATTATTCCAAGAGCTGCCACAAGAAACAATGGTGCCCTATGAAGTACAGTGCCGCTCTGATAGTACATCAAAAAGAATATGCAAAGCGGTAACAGGTTCAGAAGTTTCAGGTATCTCATAATTCAATCCTTCCGTATAACTTTTCCACCACCAAAACTCTAATATTCCTTCGTTGTAATTTGCCCTTAGGTATGACTAGCTACTATTTCTTTTTTCAAAAACGATTTCAGTATCACATGAAAGATCATCCCTATATGCATATCCGAGTCGGTCAAACTTTTTTATCTCCTGCGGATCTTCAATCAGGTTTTCTGCCATGTACTTCACCATCTCACCTCTGGCCATCTTGGCGTATGTTCCCTTTGTCACAAGCTTCCCATTTACCATCTCACCAAATGTGATAATGATGTAACAGTCATCCGGTTTCAGGTATTTTTCAATGCACTTGGAATACTCCTTCGATGCAAGGTTTATTATAACGCCTGTACCGTCACATACTTCATCATAGAGCCTCACGCCCCACAGATCATATAAATCCTTATATCCATTAATCACTGCCTTAGCCTGCATCTCAAGTCTGTATGGCGTAACTCCGTCCATAGGTTTCAGCACCCCATAAAAACCTGAAAGAATGCGAAGATGCTCCTGCACATAATCAAAGCTTCTGTCTTCAAACACCGTAGGTGCCATATACTGAAACGCAATTCCTTCGTATGAAAGTATGGCAGGCGTCAGTCTGTTTCGAAGATCCATCTCTTTAATGCGTTTATAATTCTGCTCCGCAATCTTATCATTGCATCCCCACAGTTTCTGTAATTCAGAATGCGACTTATTACGGAGCCACTCAAGTATTTCCTCCGTCTGGTCAATAAATACCGGAAGCCCCTGACACTCAAGTTTATCCGTATCCACATTCATTTTCTTTGCAGGTGAAAGAATAATCCTCATAAAAGTTCTCCATGCATCTTTCAGGATTCTCTCCCGAGTTCACTTTGTACTTTGCATCACATATCCGGTATGTATGCTGCAATAACCGCTGTCACTAAGGCAGCATATTGACCACTCGCACTTTTTTGCCCCAACCAAGATTAACGCCAACGCAGAAGATCAATATGCATCCGATGCCTTTTTCCTATCAATCATTGCTCCAATCATCATACCTGCAAACATTCCAAGTCCTGTTCCAAGGCACAAACCTGTCGACACTTTTCCTGATAAGAAATAGCTTGCTATACATCCAACTGCTACTCCTATTCCCATTCCCCAGCTCTGTCCAAGTATCATGTATTTATGCCTGTCCCTGTTCTTTTCAATCTCTTCCTTGTTCTTTTCGGACATCTCCTTGACGTTTTTGGAAGTTGCTACTCCAAACAAAAGATAAACCGGTGCAAGCACTCCAATCAATGCGATAAATAACCAGATTTTAGGTGTCATTATTTCAAGCCTCCTCCTTTTTGTAATATGTTAAAATACAGGTTCTATAGTGTTTTCCTAGTCACACAGAAACGTTGCCACCCCTATATCATATACTTTGACGGTCTGCCCAAACAGCTCTGCCTCTGTTGGCGTAAGCTCACCTTTTTCAACCCTCACTGCACCCTCTATAAGCTTATCTACAATTGAATACTCCAGTGGCAATGTGCCATGATTTGCATAAATACTCTTTATCTCATCCTTAAATTTTTCCAGTCTTTTTAGACTATGGATATATGCACTCATATCCCGCATTGATCCGAACATGAATATCCTGCCATCCTGGATAGTATCACCACAAAAAAACATGCCACTGTTTTTGTCAAGAAGTGCCATGCTTCCGGGTGTATGTCCGGGAAGTGCAATTGCAAGAAGCTTCCGTCCTCCGATATCAAGAACATCTCCGTCATATACCGGTATTATCTTCTGTGAAGGATGAGGCTTACTGTAATTAATAAGCTCTGCAGGATTTATCATGACTTCATCAAATTCATCATTACTGCCGATGTGATCAATATCCGCGTGTGTATTGAACAGTATGATAGGCAGGTCTGTGATTTCTCCAGCAAGCTCCTTTGCATCATGAACCTCCATGCCACTATCAATCATTAGTGCGTGCTCTGTTCCAAGCAGCAGGAAAAATCTCACGCCACCTTCGTCATACTGCTCTATAGAATCAGCAATCTTGAAAATCTCAAATAATTCACTTTTCTTGAAGTCTGTAAGTTTTATAAAAGATTTCATCTGTATAAGTCCTCCAAACATATTTTACTATAACAGAAAAAGAGTCATGCAAGACCTCTGACTTTTTATGACGTTAGGGGCTTGATTTTTAGAGCAAAAGAAATATAGTAATTGTCCTTGCTAATAAGGATATGCCCACATATGTTTATGATGGATCTCTTGTAATAGGAAATCTTATGGATGCTGCAGAGACTGCAAAGGATGCTGCTCTCAGAAAAGAGAACTATGTCTACTACGTAGAATAAGAGCGTAAAAACAAGTTCAAGCCGATGCGAGGGAACCGGAAATCGGTTTGCATCGGCTTGTCTTATCCACTACCTCAAATGCCACATCTCTCCGTTTGGCATCTGAATTATATCTCCAGGAAGCGTCTCGATCACATCTCCGGAAAGATTTCTGACTATGGTCTCCTCCCAGTATCTGTAATCAACTCCTTCGCCTTCTTCATACCACCTGCTAAAAAAAAGTTTTTCTCCATCCCTCATGAAAAAGGTGTCGTGATTACCCATTGAAATGCTGAGTTTTTCCGGCCATACAATATCTAATTCGTTGCCACATTGCCGTGAAAGCATAAGCGGTGTGGTATGCAGCTGTAAATTGTAGCAATCCTTTACCGAAGATAGCGGAAGTTCCTTATGAATACTTAAATGATAATCATTACAATCGAACCTTATTATTCGGATCAATTCATTAGGAAAGTCCACGTCGATGATAAAAATTCCGTTCTCAAAGAATACCGGTGTATCACTATAATGCCCTTCTGTCTTTGGCACAGGAACAAAAACCTGTCCGTCAGGATAATGAACCAGACATAGCTTTCTTCCCTTTACTTTATGGCCCTCACGAAAAACTTCATCTGCCTCATAAAGATCTCCGTGCTCATAATCCATGCCATAGTACCACTCGCTTGTGGCTCCATTAACCGGCTCAATATATGTAATTCCACTAGTTTCTATCCTCTTAATTTCCATCATAATCTACAGTCTCGTAAAAGCAGTAATAAAACCTTATCTTTTCTTATAAAGAACAATTTCTGGATTTGCACCCTCTGCCTCATATGTGCATACCATTATGAAATCCATATTTGCAATAATCCCGAAACATCTGTCTCCACCAAATTCTGCCTCAAGCTGGTTACCAAGATATGTAACATTATCGTCCAGGAATTTCACCTTGGCTCCGTTTGGTAATGGATATTCAAGATATTCTAATACGTAGATATTCATAATACACGCAACTCGCTGTTGCTCCTCCTATCTTTGAATTATTTAGAATATCACTTTCCAATAAGCTTAAGAAGTTTCTTATCAATCATCTCATTTCTCTTGAAGGTACTGTCTCAGCTCCCTTACCTGCATAAGTCGCCCTCTTTGCCCTGATTAGGAAATATATCATCTGTTTATTCATTTTCTTATATTTCCTTCCTCATATATCCACATGTAAATGGAAAAAAATCAAATTTCTTTGTTCCGACATGAACAGCTCCATTCTGCTCATACCATCTGCGCAAAACTACATTCTCTTCAACAATTCCTATATTGATTGCCTTGTAGTAATATGAATTATTCATGCGGCAGCTGATGTTTCGGCCTGACATTTGGGAACGGTCCCTCCATTTTGTATGGAATACCCAGTTCGTCCATGACTTCACAGAAAGCATTCACATATTTCGTATCTTTGATCAGCTGCATAAACGAAAGAAAAATCTTATCTGACATGGATAATGTCTCCAAAAGAAGATGTCCGTCTACCATCGCAAATAATGATTCTATATAATTCGCAACTTCTCCAAAGTCAGCCCATCCGGTGTAGTTAGATATAAATGTTCCGTGCTGGGCTTCCTTGCCACTTGACGGATCATTTTTTGCATAGGCAGCAATCTTATTCTTCTGCCCTGATATCTCATCGATTTTCTCTAAAAAGTTAAATTGTTTACGAAGCTGATAATTACTTACTGTTGGATCAGCCTGAAGAATTATCTGACTGCGGGTATAGGTTCCAAGTCTCTCAACATCGTACCTGAAGTATTTTCTATCATAATCTATATGCACATGACTGAGTATATCATGGTAACTGTTTGGAAGCCCAATGTCAGCACCGGGAAAATGAGCTGTTTCGCCACCTATAACCTTATACTTTTCAGGAAGAACCTTGTTAAGTGCCATGGCTAAAGTCATAAGAAAAAATGCTGCAACACTTGAATCATTATTTTTGGCAAATGACATAATATCACTCTGTTCAAATGTAAACTGATAATAAATAGGATCTCTCTTAAATGGGTTATACATGCCATTTAAGTAGTCCAGCAGCATTACTACCGGCTTTTTACTCTTGTACTCATATATTGGTTCTTCGTTAAGAAGCATATCTAGTGTCGGTTCATCTGTTTCTCCCGGAAGCAGGTCGCTGTCAGTTTTCCTGATACCAGGTGCATATGGGGTAATGCCATATTTATCAGCAACATATTGGTACAAGATGGTCTGCAGCCAGGGCATCATACCCTTCCCGCCACACATGGAATGGCTTATATTAAAAAAGATATCACGACCTGTGCAGTCCAAGAAAAGGAGATGCCGGTTCACTTCTTCACTACACAAATTTGGTAGCTTTTCAGGAGTTTTAAGCACTATAATCTCTCTTTTATTGGGGATAAGATCATATCCGCCATCCTCTCCAATGACAACTTCTTTCGCAAAGTATTGGTAGCGATGCATAGCTGTATTAGCAGACTTTCGTAGTACATCAATATCTACTTCATCTTTCATTGTCACCCTGACTCTAATACAGAATGAGAAAAACTTTTCACTTGAGTAAAGCCTGTATGTATCAACACTGTACTTCATAACTATAACCTCCACTATCGCTCCTTGTATTCCTTTAATGCCGCATGTTCCCTGCGATAAAGCCCATAATCAGCTATATTGCTTTCATGATATTTTTCATATTCACCAAACATTGCTATTGCTTTATCCAATGGAACCCATTTAATAATATATCCAGCACGTTCCTCAGCTTCAGTAAGATGCTGCACACCGGTATCTTCTATAAGTTCACAGACATAGTAATGATTAATATGATTCCAGTCACAAAAAGGATTGTTGTAAACTCTTCCTCAGTATTAAACGGATGTACTTCCTCATCCAGCTTTACTTTCTCAGCGCATGAATTCGAGATCTCAAACAGAAGCTGACTCTTATACCTTTTCTGGTTCTAAAATACCTCTTTAATTTACAGACAAATATTGACATTTCCATATACAAGAACACGGATTATTCCAATTATGATCAGATGCAGCGGATAGTATATATAGAAAAACCACTTCATCCACTTTGCTTTTCCGCGCTCTCCGTTATAAAGCTTAAGAACAGGGTACACCATCAGTACTCCTATGAGTTCGATCGCATATGTTTTGCTTACAAAAAGATACGATACTACGCCATATACAAATACCCAGCCAATCATTTTGATGATCTGTTTTTCAAGATTTCCTCTTTCACTATACATGGCAAGTATCGAAAGAACTGCAATACAGCTCCAATCCGCAGGAAAACAACTGAGAATAAGTATCGTTTGAACGAGTTTTTTCTGCCACTGCTTCCAGTTGTTCATGTGATCCTCAATATAAAGAACAACTACTGCAATAAACAGAGGATACATAACACTGGTCCTGTTAAATATTCCTCCCACCAGAGGATTAAGGCTTATTCCAAATCCAAAACAATATGCAAAATGCGATATGGCAGCGAATATCCCTAGCCTTAACATATATTTCTTAACATCTTTTGTGTAATGATAACCCTCACACACAAAGAACCACATGATCGGTGCTGTCAGCCTGCCAATAAAATGAAGAATGAGCGGCACAGGTTCAGTAGGGAATCCGGGGAACAATAAATCTGTTCCATGATCAATTGTCATAGCAATAATAGCTATGAGTTTTAAGTAATTTGAATTGCATAGTTTCCTGAAAGATGTGTTCATGTTCATTCAAAGTCCTCTCCGAATTTACCAAGAAGTATATATGCTCCCAGAGCAGCATTAAATATAACTGCTGAAAAAGTGCTGAATCTTTCAAATAATCCAAACACAGATTTTGGCATGATACCTGTCTTAGCTATATTTCATAGTACAAAGTAATTATATCACTCACTAATGTTTTCTATTTTTCATCATCTCATTTACTCCAAGCCACGCTCTCACAATCATTAAATTTCGCAAAATTCTTAAGCGTCCGCTCCAATGCCGTATTAAGCTTTTTCGTCTGCCGGATTTCATCTTCCCACCAGAGTCATTTGACTTTCAGAATACCTTCTTTGCGATCCGGTATGGCTTCAATGCGTCCTACAAACTTATCTCCGTAAAGTATAGGCAAAGTGTAATAGCCATATTTTCTTTTAACTACCGGAGTATATATTTCCCAAGAATACTGAAAATCCCACAAAGACTTTATAAATGCCTTATCCCACATCAACGGATCAAGCGGAGCCATGAATGACATACGAGGCTTTAGACCAGCATTTCCCTGAAGCACCTGCTGCATCAGCTCTTCATCTTCTGAGCGATAATAAAAAAGTGGCTTAAAGCCTTCCACAATTACCGGAGAAATTTTACCCTCAGCAGTCAATCACTCAAGTATGTGTTTTCGTTTCTCGGCATTTATACATATTCAAAAAATCCTCCATGAATATCTGGCAAATAAATTTATATTATCTCTCATCCGTCACAAAATGCTTAACCTCATTTAACGGATGTAATAATTCTGTCCTGAAGAACTCCGGGTAAAACTTTATCGGATCATCCGGTGCAATCCACTTGAGAAATTCCTCGTGCTCATCCTCAGTAAAGCTGCTGCACTCAGGTTCAAAGTCCTCCGGGACCTTCATGTAAAAGAAAAAAGATATTTCATATATCAGCTTCCCAAGGTTAGACTCCGCATCCCCATAAAAATAATTCTCATGAACGAATCCCAGCCTGTCTACTTCCATTCTTTTGCCAGTCTCTTCATACACCTCACGTATTACTGCTTCCTCGGCAGTCTCTCCGAACTTGATCCTGCCACCTACAGAGTATAAATACTCTGGTCTGATATGGTTCCCAACCATAAGAAACCTCCCATCCTTTAGAATAATTGCACCTACTCTGATGTTAATAAGTCCCTTGTCACACTGCACTGTCATGTCTTTACTCATATCCAATTTTTCTCCTTAACTTTTTCATCTCCAACAAATCCCGTAGCTCCTATAACAAGTATCATCTTAGCCCCCTATAGTTGCTCTCAGCTCTTAATCATCAAGAGAATCTATTTTCCCTTTATTATGGATAACAAATCTGTGACTGTATCTCTTGTATGGTGCAATACTCATAAGAGAACAGTTTCCGATATGCTTTCCATCAATAAACGCAACAAGCATCAGTTCTCTTTCAGCATCTATCTTAGCTTGGATGAACTGCTTCTCTTTTTCCTCTGTAATTGTGATTTCATCGGGTTCTCTGATTAGATAAGGAGTCTCGGCACTTGTTGTCTTCAGATACTTTATAAGATCTGCAGAGTCTTCCGGTCTTGCATTTCTAAGTACTACAATCCTGCCAAGCTTATCCTTTATAGATATTTCCCCAAATACCATAAGCGTCCTCCAACAAAAAACATATTTCTACTATAACAGAAAAAGAGCCATTTAACAGTAAATTGTACTGTTAAACGGCTCTTTTTCTGACATATTGACCCCATTTTCATAAATCGCTTATCTTCTCTGTAGCCTTTAATTTCATTCGTTCAATTTTATTTTTGGCAAATGTATATACTTCTCCTTCAGCCAAATCATACTGCAATACTACACTTTCTAATGATAGTATTAACGTTTTATAATCATTATATGCTGTTTTTATATACCCCTGGAAATGAATTCGGAATTATTTTTGCATTCGCACTTTTTTCATAGAACAGCCTGTTCTTTTCCGCACTCCAGCCTATCATGAATTCTTTTGCAAAAGAAAAGCCAGGAAATGAAGGACTTCCGTGTCGTTCATTTCTTGGCGCATTATAACAATAACATATCGATTTGGGGCCTTCAAGTAATGATCCGCTAATATTTCGGTACATTTAGTATACATTTGGTAAACATCATTTAATGAATATCAACATTATCTCTGCCAACGCAGCTGCAATAATCGGATTGCCCACAATCGTGATCATCCACTTCAAAATCTTTTTCTTCTTTGGAATATATGGCTTGAGATCTTCAGTTCCGGGAATCGTCCAGGCCTTGGTATGTTCTACCCAATACCAGTCAATAAAGAATCTGCCGAAAAGTCCTTCAGCCATAGCCATGGCGTATATCTGAAGAAATGGCTGCACAAATCCCCTGGCTCCATTAATACCATAAACAGCCCAGAGGACAAAGCCAACCATTGGCAACAACGTAATCCTGAAGACCTTGCCGTTCCTATTTATCTTATCCTTTGTGATAAGTCCCATCTGAACCACACGTTCCTGAACATCCTTTTCATACAGGAACACACCCTGCTCTGCTCCATTTGCGATTGCAATAACACAAGGCAAAAACAATATAAAACATACAACCAGGCATTCTAATACAAGAATCATATTTCCCCCTATCACGATTTTCTGGTCACAAGATGCAGCCTAAACTTCTTTGCTGCTTCAAGCCCTCAGTATTTTTTTATTAACTCATCATACTTACGAATAATCCCACAAGAGCTGCCGGTATCAATGCAAACACCAAACCATGTTTCCTGCTTCCCTCCCACAAACGATAATCTGATTCAATTACATGATACCACCAGTTGTTAGTTTCTGCTAACCATATTCAAAATTGAAGGCCCATATCATTGATACAGGCCTAATCATTATTGTCATTATTATCTACAAATTTTCCGTGCCGTTTATATCTACATACATCGATTCATTTATACCACTTTCAGGTGTTCGGTTATTGATTATTCTACCAATGAAATGTGCTAATAAAACACCAGCTATAAACGTGACAATAACAATACCTGTCACTTTCAAAATCTTTTTTATTCCCCGTTTCATGTTTCTCTCCCTTAATCAGTTCTATTCTAATTAATGCTCTTGCAAACAATTTGTTTCCAAAATGTAGTGCTATTCCAGTCGCATATCAAAAGCCTTTTTTGATGCTCCGTTAAAGCCTTTATTTTCGTAAAACTGATGTGCTCCGGTACGGGCTATTCCGCTCTGAAGTATAGCTTTATAGCAGTGCTGATCCTTCGCAAAGGCAATCGCCATATCTATGACTTTTGAAGCCAGTCCACGGTTTCTATACTCTTTATCTGTGACCACATTTTCGATGAAGCAAATGCCTCTATTTCCACGAGTAAGATTCGGAATGTAAACGGCATAGCAGGTAGAAACAACTTTACCGTTATCAATTGCACCAAAATATTGAATATTGGGATTCTCTTCTATTTCCTTCCAGACCCTTTCGCTTTGGTCAAAAGCGCACTGCTTATCGTCTTCATCCAATTGCTTGTATAATCAAAGCAAAGAAGGCAAATCTGAAATAGTTAACTGTCTGAATTACAATCCAGGTCTCATCCCCCATAGCCCATAGGGATCACGTTTTAACTCATTTTCATACAAAGAAACTACTGACCAGATATCGAAAAACATTACCTTACACTTGCCTATTGACATTTCTTTTATGAGTCCTTTTTCATAGGCCATATCCTGAATCTTGTACCATGCCTTTACAGGAGGATGTCCGGCTTCCATAAACCACTCTTCCGGAGGGTATTTTCGGTTAATCTCTTCACTTGGCTCAAACTGTTTGTTTATATCCTCAGGTGTGATACCTTCCACATAATGCATTGCGGTAAGTTTATAAATATCGACCCCAAGTAAAAGAGCCTTACCTCCATTGTGGATCGGATAATCAAGTCCGCTTGTCACCGCTTCTTTTCCATGCTTTCCCCAGCCTGAAGTACTTATGGTATCTTGACCTGTGTAGGTATCAGGGAGTTTTCTGAATGTGTCTGCTACGATTCCCATTGCAGTTCTGTCTGCATCGGCCGGAAGCACCTTTATCTTAACAGTAATTCCCAGCTTCCTGTCATCATCTGAAAGAGGAAGCTCTTTGCTAAGACGAAGTGCAGGCATAAAAATACTGCCCTCTTCTGTAACTATATCCTTTAATGTGTCTATCACAGTTTCTGCGCCGTCCTCAAGTTCACCAAAACTACTGAGCGATGAATGCACTTCCAAAGTCATTCCCTTCGTAACTCCAAGAGCTAAAAGAGATTCTTTTAATTCCTTCTTTGTAACCATCATCAGAATACTCCTTCTACAAACACTATTCCTTAAAAGACAT